>CAMLCX010000169.1 GCA_946478635.1 uncultured Pseudomonadota bacterium | reverse complement strand
TCAATGCGTGCCGCAGATGACATTGAGCACGGCTTGGCGTTTCTCTTCTTTCACGACTTTGAGGGCGCGCTTGAGCGCCGCCGGCAGCTCCGCCGGATCGTCCACCATCTCGCCGTAGCCGCCGTGGGCGGCGACCACCATTTCGTAACGGGGCGACGGCGACAGCTCGCACAGCGGAAAGTTTCCCGTGCTCTGAGCCCAGCCGTCCGGCAGAACCTGTTGCGTGGCCGCCTTGCTCGAGTGCCAGATGGCGTTGTTGCAGACGATGGTGAGCATCGGCAGGTTGTACGCCTGCGAAACGAAATGACAGGCCGTCGGATTGTTGAACATGTAAGTTCCGTCGCCGCAGCTCGCGATCACGGTCTTTTCCGGGCGAGCGAGTTTCATGCCGAGACCGCCACCGATCCCCCAACCCAAGCCGCCGGCCGGAGAGCCGCCGAAATAACTTGCCGGCTCGCTTAAACTCAAGTGCTCTTGCGACACGCCATGATCGTTGACGATGAGCGTATCTTTGTCCCGAACCTGATCGACGCAATAGGACAGCCATCCCGTATCAATGGGCCTTTCATGGCTCGCCTTCTCGGCCTTTTGTTGCAGCCGTTCGCGATACTGTTTGTGCTGGGAGCGAATCCGCTCGGCGCGCTCCGCCGCCAGCTTCGCGTTGCCCGGTCGAGCTTTTAGTTCCTGGGCGAGCAACTCCAATGCGAGCTTCGGATCGCCGCCGATAGAAATGTCTTTGGGAAAATTCCTGATTGGAATACCGCCGTAATTCGGATCGCGGGCGATCTGGATAACTTTGGCGCTTTCCGGCGGTTTACCCTGAACGGGATACCACGGCACGTCGCATTCGACGACGACGAGGACGTCGGCATCTTTGATATACGGCGCGGAGCTCACGCCGAGATGAAAATCGTGCGTGTTCGGAAAACTCACGAAGGGGCTCGCCGGTGTCACCACCGGCGCCACCAGGGCTTCGGCGAAGGAAACCATCGCATTTACCGCCGTCGGATCGGAGCCCAACCGGCCGGTGATGATCACCGGATTCACTGCGCCGCGCAACACTTCCGCGGTGCGCTTGATTGTTTCGTCACTCGGCCGCAAGGCTTCCGCCTGGTTTTTCCGAAACGGATGAATCGTCACCGAGTCCATCTTTTGCGCCAGGATTTCGCGCGGCAGAGTTAAATAGACGGGGCCTTGTGGGCTACCGAGCGCCATTTCCAGCGCGCGATCGACGACCGCTTCCACCTGATCGCCATTGCGCAGCTCATAATCCCAGCGGGTGAACTCGCGCAGCAAACTTCCCTGATCGAAAGATTCCTGCCCCCAGTGGATGAAATTGCTCCGGCTCCCTCTCAGCCCTTCTTCGGTGAGCGGCGTCCTGCCCGCCGAAAAAATCATCGGCACGTTGAGCCGCGATGCATTCATAACCGCCGCCGACGCATTGCCGGTGCCGACGATGACATGCACCATGACGACCTGCGGCTCACCGGTAATCATGGCATAGCCCTGCGCCATGCTCACCGCGACGAATTCATGCGGCACGGTGATGGGCATAGGATGGGTTTTCTTCTCCGCGCCGAACTTCGCCAGCCCGTCGATGATCGGCCCGAAGTCGGTGCCGCTGTTGCCGAAAAAATATTTAATCCCGCGCGCGCGCAGGATTTCCAAATAGGCCTGCCCGACGGTTTCTACGGGAACCGTCACTGTTTTGTTCGTGTCCATGAAGATTCTCCTCAATTTACGCTGACATGATCCCTAGCTAGAAAGTTAATTCTGGCTTCCAATTGTTGAAGCGATGTATCTACCCTCAGGCGACCAGGGTGATTTGCAAGTCCATTACGTTCGTCAAGGTGGGACCGGTAATGAGGAGATCGTCCGTCGCTCGCAAATAGTTATACGCATCGTTCCTGGATAAAAAATCCGCGGCGTTGAGATTCTTGCCTCGGCCTCGATCGAGGGTCGATCCATCGACGATGCCCCCGGCCGCATCCGTCGGCCCGTCCGTGCCGTCAGTGCCGCCGCTAAGAATCACGACTCCGTCCATGCCCTCGACTTCCATGGCAGCGGCCAGACAAAATTCCTGATTGCGCCCACCCATGCCGCCGCCCCGCACCGTGACCGTCGTTTCACCGCCCGATAGAAAACAGGCGGGCCGTGACGCGAGTTCGTTCCACCGCACAGTTTCCTTGATAAGAGTTGAATGAGCCTTCGCCGCATCGCGGCTTTCACCCGCCATCGTATTTGTTACGATCCGCGTATGATATCCCAGCGCCTCGGCAGACTCCTGGGCCGCTGCTAAAGCCTGGGCGTTGCTGCCAACAATAACATTCTGTGTATTCTGGAAAACTTGCTCCGATCTCTTTGGCGTCTCGGCGATGCGCCCCTCGGCTCCACGCTTCAAGAAATCAACGACCGCGCTGGGAACCTGGCGACGCAAGTCGTACCGCCGAAAAATTTCCAGGCAATCTCCGTAGGTGCTGTTATCGGGGACCGTCGGACCGGAGGCGATCTCCTCCAACGGATCATGAATGACATCCGACAAAATAAGCGCAATCAGCCGGGCCGGCGCGGCCAATTGCGCAAGACGCCCGCCTTTTATTCTGGAAATGTGCTTCCGCACGGCATTGACCTCCTGGATGGTCGCGCCGCACTTGAGCAGAGCCTCGGTCGTTCGCTTTTTATCGTCGAGGGTTAGTCCATCCGCCGGAACCGGAAGAAGCGCCGACCCTCCGCCGGAGATCAAAAACAAAAATAAATCTCTGTCGCCACACCGGCGCGCAAGATCGATAATTTGGCGCGCGCCGTCCAGACCTGCCTGATCGGGAACCGGATGCCCGGCCTCGACCAGGTTGATCTTGTCGAGCTGCAAGCGGTGACCATACTTAACGACGATGACTCCACCGCTTATCCTGCCGGCGAGCGCTTTTTCCACCGCGCGCGCCATAGGCGCCGAGGCTTTGCCGCCACCCGCGACAAATATATTTTGAATCCTCGCGAGATCGTAGGTTCGGTTAGCGACGCGCAGGCAATCATGCTCGACTTCGAGAGTCTTTAGAACCGCGGCAAACGGATCGGCGGACTTCACTCCCGCAGCGAAGATTTCCCGCGCATCCGCACGAAGTCGCGCTAACAATAACATCTCGACAAATTTAGCAATCCAGAGCGCATCTTTTCAACCGGCAAACTGCGTAAAAAATGCTGGCCGTCCTTCGAGAGCCTCGGGATGAACGGCCAACTGGATCGCGCGCCAATCGGGCGAGCTCCATGCTCGAGTTGGGTGGAAATCGACCCCGGATAACAGGAGGAGAAGGTTGTCCGTGTAAAAGGCTCAGAGGAAAAAGAAATAACGGGATGAGTCTCCGATTCAGTCAAAAGGCAGGACGGAAAACAGCAAGCGCAAATCAAAAAAGTCGAAAACCACCGAAACCATACTCGCCGATCGGCTTGCCGGTGCTCGCGTCGAAAATATCGATCAGCATGTTCTTTTCCGGATGCCCGGCAAGAAATCTTGAAAAAATTTCAATGAACTCTTCTTTGTCGGTCGCATCGGCCTTCATAAAACCATCCCCCACATAGAGCCGGTGCGGACGTTTGGTGCTGTCTAACCTGACCCAAAAACGAGAGCCGTTCGATCCCGCCTTATCTAGCCATTTTCGGTATTCGAGGACACGGGCTTCGATCTCTTTGAAACTGATATTTTGAGAAAAGGCGAGGCTTGGGAAAAACAATGCGGATGCCAGGAAAACAATCCGTACTTTTCCTGGCATCCGCATGGATAATGAACTCTTCAGCTTAACCTAGTTAACTTTGATTTCGACGCGGCGGTTTTTCGCGCGTCCTTCCCGGGTCTTGTTATCCGCGATCGGCTTGCTTTCGCCGAAACCCTGCCCGGAAACGCGTTCGCCATCGACGCCCTTCTTCACGACGTAATCGCGTACCGAACCGACGCGCCGCTCAGACAAAGCCTGGTTATACGCATCGGTGCCGACGTTATCCGTGTGCCCGGAGAGGCTTACTCGCTTGTCTTTATTCTCATTCATGAAAGCGACCAAACGATCCAGGATCGCGGCGGCTTCCGGCTTGACGGCGCTCTTGTCGAAATCAAAGAGGACGTCATCGAGAATAATTGTTCGCTCAACCTTCGGTGCCGGCTTCGGTTTCTCCGGTGGCGGTGGCGGTGGTGGAGCCGGCTTCGGCTTCGGTTTCTCCGGTGGAGGAGGAGGTGGTGGTGGAGGTGGCGGTGGCGGTGGCGGTGGCTTCGGATCTTCTGTCATCAAATAGGCCAGCCCGCCGCAGATCAACGCGCCGCTAACGGCACCGATCGCAGCCCCCGCGGCCTCGTTGCGATGCTTACCCTCAATTCCATTATGCGCCGCTGCCGCTCCACCCGCAGCACCCATCGCGCCGCAGACTGAAGCGCCGACGAGTGCAGCCTGGTTCTTAGTCAATCCCGTACATCCCGTCAGGAAAAACCCCAGCGCAGCCAACGCCAGGTGTTTATTTCTATTCATCTTTGCCTCCCAGCAAAATATCATTAAAATTTTGGCCAAAGTAGTACACGGTTCCGTGTAAGTCAAGCAGAATTTTGCACCCTTTCTAACATTCGTACCGGAAGCCACGTATGGTACCCGGCTGTCAAAAACACCCCATAAATAGTTGGAATCGCGATCTTTTGATACGGCTCCCCGCGACCATCATTTCAACCAGGCTTACAACTTCACCTAGCCCACCGCGCCAGGCAATCCACGCATCAGACTAATGGGGTAGAAGAGTTCATTGTGACTTAACCCTCTGGAGATCCACACATCCGCAAATTTTGTTGGGCGCACGCTTCGCACTTTTTTAGTGGCGTTCCATATTCTCTTTACGCGGAAATGCCGTCACTTTTCGCGCGGCCAATCGTCCCGCCGGCTGCAAACTCGCGTCACGATTCCTACTTAAGCTCGGAAGTGCAATGCCCGCATTTGGTTGCCTTGAGAGGAACAGCCGAGAGGCAATGGGGACAATCCTTCGTCGTCGGCGCAGCGGCCGGTTTTTGCATGCGGTTAATTTGCTTGATGAGCAGAAAGATAGCGAACGCGATAATCAAGAAATTCAGAATGTTGTTAAAAAAGATGCCGTAATTCAGGGTCGCCGCGCCCGCCGCTTTCGCTGCGGCCACGCTCGGATAATCCTTGCCGGAGAGGTTGATGAACAGATTGGAAAAATCAACGCTGCCCAACACCAACCCTATCGGCGGCATCAGCATATCCTCGACAAACGACGTGACGATTTTGCCGAACGCAGCGCCGATCACCACGGCGATGGCGAGATCCACAACATTACCTCTCATGATGAATTCTTTGAATTCTTTGATCATGTCTCCTCCTTACAACGTCCAACCGTGATCGAGTTCGCGCCGAAACCTTCAGCAAGAGCTTATACGGCGAAGAAAAATGCAAAGTCAAATTATTATTTCTATGACTGACAATTAGTTTGCGGATCTGCTCAATAAACGTTGGCACGTGGCACGCCTGCCGGCGTCTAAAATCTCAGCTATGGTTGCCCGACCTTTTTTCACCATGTATCGTTTTTCTATGACTCTTTCGGCGCGCATCGGTCTGAAGCTGTTCGGAGGCTTTCTTGGCGCGCTTGTGATTGTCTACGTTGCATTGTTCTTTATTTTCAGGTCGGCGCAGTTTCGCGACTGGGCACGGACGGAGTTATCGTCGCGCACTGGATTGGACGTGCGCCTCGAGGATTTGGGCCTGCAGCCGCCTTTCAACGTCGTTGCCGGTGCAGTGGAAATTTCCAAGCCCGGAGAATTTTCTCTTAAAACCGACCGTCTAACCCTAACGGTCACCCCGCTGGATTTATGGTTTCACACATTGCGCGGGCTGAAAGCCGAACAGCCGGTGCTCGAAATTGATTTGGACGAAATGTTAAAACCATCGAAGACATCTTCGGCAAAATTCGGCCTCCGTCGTCTGAATCTTCAAGAAGGCTCCCTCGTCTTAAAAAAAGGAGGAGCCGTCGTTTTCGAGCTGAAACACATCAACTTGGAGGCGGACAATTTGAATCTCGGACAGCGGTCGGGAATCGACTTGCGCGCCGACGTTCCACCTTTCAATGGCGTGGCGGAATTGCAAGTGTCCGGACAAAGGCGCGCTTTGGAGCTCGGCCTCGTTATTCGACCGAAACCAGAGCGGCTTTTCTCTCACCGCGAAGAGGCCAAGGATGCGAATTCGGAGTTAGTACGCATTGACGCAAAAATAAATGCGCCGGAGAATCAGCCAGCGGATGTAACGCTCCAAAGCCAGTTTAGAAATTTGGTCGCCGGTACAAGGCGATTTTCCGGCACGCTGAGCGCCCGCGCTGCCATGGATGGCGAATGGAAAGTCGCTGATTTTAGCGGTCGCACGGTACTCGACTTTAAGAACGCTCTTGGACCCATCGCCGCAAACTTCCCCGAAGGCAATGCTGCGGCGGACTTCACCGGCTCTTATGCGCTACCGACCAAAATGCTTACACTCAAGTCCGTCGCGGTCAATTCACCCCTCGGGAAAGGAACCGGACAGGGAATTGCGGACTTCACACCCGAGGCGCGCATAAGCAGCGCTAAACTATTGTGGAGCGACATTCCCCTGGAAAACTTGCGCGCGTCGCTGCCGGCTCCGTTTAGCGATTGGCGGATCCTGGGACGCGGCCAAGTGGATCTCGAACTCACAGGCTCGTTCAGCGCGCCAAGTGTAAAGGGCGTCGCGACAGGTGACGCCGTTAAACTTCAGGGCAGTAACCTGAGTTTGGCGAATCTGAACTTTACTGTGCCCCTGGAATGGTCGAACTCGGTCCTGGGCATCCGCGAGGCAAAGCTCGTTGGGACTAAGTTCACCTATGGCGGCAAAGACCGATGGCAGGGAGCAGCGGAGCGCGTGCAGGTCACCGCATCGACGGATTTTCCCGCCACGGAAACCGTAAGAATTACCGGAATGCTTGAAACCGGCGGTGGAAAATTTTCCTCGCCCGACAACAGCAAAGTCGGCGAGAACCTCTCGATTCGCGGTCTTTTCGAACTTGCCTGGGGACGCGGCAAAAATGTCGCCACGGTCAACGGAAGTCTCACCGCGAACGGTGGCGAAATCCTGTGGGGCAAGTTTTTTGCCGATTTGAAGACGCCAAAACCGGCGTTCGAAATCGACGCTGACTATATGAGCGCCGAGGATCGGCTGGCATGTCGCCGCTGCTCGCTCAAGCTTCTGAATGTCGGCGACGTAGACGTGGCCGGCTCGATCGCTCGCGTTACACAATCTCCCGACCTCAATCTGCAGGCGCGCAGCTCAAATTTTTTACCAGGCGGGTTTTTCGAGCATTTTTTGCGCGAGAACTTTAATCGCCAATTCCCGGCCTTGAATAAGGTTGCCGTCGCGGGCCGTTTGGCCTTTCAAACTCAACTGCGCGGCAGCTTAGAGAATCTCGCCATCGACGGAGAGTTCTCGCTCAATTCCGGCGAACTACGTTCCAAGTCGAACGACTGGGAAGTCAGCGAGGTCGCGCTCGATCTACCCCTTCAACTGAACTGGGGCTCAACGAGAAAAGCTGCTGGCGAACGCCCCCGAGTGGGCACCCTTTCAATAAAGAACTTGCGCTTCGGTGAAATAACCGTGAGCCCGCTAAGCACAACCCTTTCCTTGTCGAACAACGAGCTGCGTTTTCGCGAGCCGCTCCGGGCCGCGGTTTTCGGCGGCGAGATTATTGTCGGCAATCTTGTCTGGCCCGACATTATCAACCTGCCGAAGCAACTGACTTTCTCGGTCGACACAAGACGATTGCAGCTTCACGATCTCACCGAGGCCTTCGGCTGGCACCGCTTCGCCGGAACGCTGAGCGGTTCGATACCGGAAGTACAATCGACCGATAATACGCTCAAAACCAACGGTCAGATTCAGGCCGAGCTGTTTGGCGGGCGCGTGCGCATAAGCAAACTGGAAATCGAGAATCCTTTCTCGTCACTTGCCGCGATCAGACTCGATGCAGCGCTAACGAATATCGATCTTGAACAGCTCTCGAAGACCTTTGCATTCGGGCAAATCTCGGGCATCCTGGAAGGAACGATTGCCGAGCTGATCATTACCGACGGACAACCGGCGCAATTTAGCGCTGACTTGCACACGGTGGATCGCGGAGAGCAAAGAATAAGCGTCGAGGCCCTCAACAAGATCACGGTTTTGAGCTCCGGGCAGAGCGCCGGAGCCTTGTACAGCGGGCTGGCCGGCTTTTTCGACAGTTTTCGCTACAGCAAGTTGGGCTTCAAAGCGATTCTAAGAAACGACCAGCTCAATTTGCGCGGCGTCGAAACTCGCGGCAATGAAGAGTATCTGGTCGTCGGGAGCTTCATTCCGCCGACGGTGAATGTCGTTAGCCACACTCAGACCATCGCGTTTTCCGAGCTTTTGCGGCGGTTGGAGCGGATCAAGGCGGATAAACCGGAAGTTAAATAATGGAGGCAGCATGTTGAAACGAAGCCTGTTTTTGGCGGCATTTTTCTATAGCGCCTGCGTAACCGTGAACATTTACTTTCCGGCCGCGGCGGTCGAGCGCGCCGCGGATCAAATCGTCAAGGAAACCTGGGGCGGACCGGCGGAACCAGCCAAGACGGCGCCGCAACCACGCAGCCATAATTCGACGGCACCAAGGCAGAAGTTCGTGCTTGGCTTTGTCGCCGCAGCACAGGCTCAGGAAGCGGATATCAATGTATCGAATCCAGCCATTCGCGCATTGAAAGATTCGATTAAACAGCGCAGCGACGCGATCAAGCCCTACATGGACCGAGGCAACGTCGGCATCGGTCAGGATGGCCTGCTGGCGATCCGCGGCACGGATGGCTTGAGCCTTAAGGAACGCGCCGACGTCAAACAATTAATCGACGCTGAAAATCGCGATCGCGAAGCGCTCTATGCGGAGATCGCCAAAGCCAATAACATCCCGAAGGACAATATTCCGAAGATAAAGAGCATCTTCGCCAAAAGTTGGATTGAGCAAGCGCGGCCCGGCTGGCTAATCCAAGACAGCCAGGGCAACTGGCGCAAGAAGTAGAATTGCCAGCCGTATGTCAACAAATGGTCTGCCCCGCAGCGCAGTGCTTCGAAGAAGGCTAACCGAACAGAAAGATGAGCACCAAACCGGCTGGCATGATGTGCGTTTCAGTATCGCTTGTGCCAGATG
>CAMLCX010000168.1 GCA_946478635.1 uncultured Pseudomonadota bacterium | reverse complement strand
CTCAGAAGCATCGACGGTTTTAGCCAGGCTCTGTTCGAAGACCACGGCGACAAACTCGATGAGCAGGGACGTACCGATCTCCAACGGGTGCGCGCCGCCACCCAGCGCATGGCGCAGCTGATCGACGACATGCTGGATCTATCGCGCGTCTCCCGAAGCGAGATGCGCCGCGAGACCGTCGACCTGAGCGCGCTGGTGAAGAATATCGCGGCGGAACTGCAAGCGGCGGAGCCCTACCGTCAGGTCGCACTTACCATCGCCGAAGGCCTGCGCAGCCAGGGCGACCCGCGTCTGCTCCGGGTGTTGCTCGAAAATCTGCTGCGCAACGCCTGGAAGTTTACCGGCAAACACCCAACCGCCAAAATCGAATTCGGCACGATGCAGAACAACGGCAAACCGGTTTATTACGTGCGCGACGACGGCGCCGGCTTCGACATGGCCTATGCCGACAAGTTGTTCGGCGCTTTTCAACGGCTGCACGCCATGACGGAATTTAACGGCACGGGGGTTGGGCTGGCTACGGTGCAGCGCATCGTGCACCGCCACGGCGGCCGGGTTTGGGCCGAAGGCAAAGTCGATCAAGGAGCAACATTCTATTTCACGCTTTAGGCAAAAAGGAGAAACCGATGAGTGATAAAGTCATCCTGCTGGTGGAAGACAATCCCGACGACGAGGAACTGACGCTTCGAGCGCTAAAGAAAAATAATATTCAAAACGACGTAGTGGTCGCGCGCGACGGCGTTGAAGCCTTGGACTTTCTCTTCGGCACCGGGTCATTCGCAGGTCGCGGCGTCGGCAAGATGCCGAGCGTCACATTGCTCGACCTCAAGCTGCCCAAGCTCGACGGGCTCGAAGTGCTAAAACGCATACGCGGGAACGAGAAGACGAAATTTCTTCCCGTCGTGATTTTGACCTCCTCGAAGGAAGAGCAGGATCTGATCAACGGTTATGCGCTGGGAGCGAACAGCTACATCCGTAAACCCGTCGATTTCTCCCAGTTCATCGAGGCCGTGCGCCAACTGGGCCTCTACTGGTTGCTGCTGAACGAGTCCGCTCCCGTGGAGAATCGATAAAATGGCCCCGCTTCGTCTTTTGATAGTCGAGGATTCCATCGACGACGCTCTGCTCACGGTCCGCGAGCTCAAACAAGCGGGCTACGAAGTGATCTTCGAGCGGGTAGAAACGGCCCAGGCCATGACCGCTGCTTTGAATGCGAATACCTGGGATCTCGTGATCGCGGATTTCGCTCTGCCACAGTTTAGCGGTATCGCCGCCTTAGAGCTGTTGAAGGCAACCAGATTGGATATTCCGTTTTTTATCATTTCCGGCAGCATCGGCGAAGACCTCGCGGTTGAAGTCATGAAATCGGGAGCCAGCGACTACTTGATGAAGGGAAACGTAAAGCGGCTCATCCCGTCGGTGGAGCGCGAGCTTCGTGAAGCGGAAACGCGGCGGCAGCGCCGCCGGGCCGAAGAAGCGCTTCACGACAGCGAGGCGCGCAAGGCGGCGATCTTCGATTCGGCGCTCGATTCCATCATTTCCATCGATCACGCCGGAAATATCAGCGAATTCAACCCGCAGGCGGAAAGAACTTTTGGCTACCAGCGCGATGAAGTCATCGGCCAGCCGATGGACGAGCTGATCATACCGCCCACGTTACGACCGAAACATCGCGCGGCCCTCGCCCACTATCTGGCGACGGGCATCGGGTCGATCGTCGGCGGTCGCGTCGAATTGACCGCCATGCGCAGAGACGGCTCGGAGTTTCCCGTCGAGTTATCACTTACGTCGATCTCGTCAAAAACACAGCCGATGTTTACCGCCTACCTCCGCGATCTGACCGAACAAAAGAAACAGGAAGAACTCAGTCAGCGGAGCCGGCGGCTCGAAGAGCAAAATCTTCGCATTCAAGAGGCCAACCGGCTCAAGAGCGAATTTCTCGCCAACATGTCGCACGAGTTGCGCACGCCGCTGAACGCCGTCATCGGATTTGCCGAACTGCTGGTCGACGGCAAAGTCGGCCCCCTGAATACAGAGCAGAAGGAGTACCTCAATGACATTGCCACCAGCGGTCATCATCTGCTCCAGCTCATCAACGATGTGCTCGATCTCGCAAAGATCGAAGCAGGACGGATGGAACTGGATCCCGAAACGTTCTCAATAAAATCGGCTGCCGATGAAGTCTGCACGATCATGCGACCGTTTGCCTTGAAGAGAAACATCACGATCAATCTTGAGGTGGCTGACACGGCTGACGCGGTGACGCTCGACCTCCGTAAGCTGAAACAGATGTTGTATAACCTGTTATCCAACGCCATTAAATTCAGTCATGAGGAAGGCGTAGTGCAGCTGGCCATCCGGACCGGCGCGCAAGAGTTAGTAGAAATCGCGGTCAAAGACAGCGGCATCGGAATCAAGCGTGACGATTTGCCCCGTATATTTCGCGAGTTCGAACAACTGGAATCCGGAGCATCCCGGCGTTTCCCCGGCACCGGGTTGGGTCTGGCTCTCACGAAGAAAATCGTCGAGCTGCACAAGGGATCGAGACGTGTCGAAAGTGAATTCGGCAAGGGGTCGACGTTTACCATTGCGATGCCGCGTTCCGTGCCCCGGACCGAAAAGCCGCCCCCCGGGGTGATCCATAGGCTCACGTCGCGGGAGTTGTGAGATTTGAGTCATGGTGGAGCCAGCAACCCTCCCCTTCCGATCCTCCTGCCCGCCCGGAGCGCTGGATCTAAGCATCCTCGACGAACAATGCTCGAACAATGCTCGTAAGCACGCGAGCGCGGTGACGATGGCTCCGGCCACCCGGAATATAAACGCCATCTCCAGCTGCAAAAACTAACGTTTCATCAGCGAGCTCGATCTCAAACCGCCCTTCCAGGATGTAGCCGACGTGACCGCGCTCGCACCAGTGCGGTTTCATCTCGGACGAATATTCCACGAGCCGCAAAATTTGCGTGCCAATTTGTTGAATCTTGTGTCGGACACCCGGTAGCGGGATCGTCCAATCGAGTTTGGAAAAAACGATGCGGTGGTCCGTCATGACCCCGTGCCGTGCTTTTTTTGACTAGGCGATCCGGGAGAAAACTTTTCTTACATTCTCTTCGGTAATCTTCTTGCGCTCCGCGTCGGTCAGCCAATCGATGGATTCGAAGATCGGCACGAGGTCTTCGAAGTTGCGGCCGGTCTTGGGGTCGATGGCGTTGACCGCGCCGAACATCTCGGTGGCGAACAAAACATTGTCGGGGCCGACGCGCTTGATCAAGAGCTCCATGGATTCCTTGTCGTAGATCGCCATGTCCCAGTAGACGCGGCGCGCCGCGTCCTCGAACGGCTCGAGCCCTTCTTTGACGTGCATGCCGCGCTGGCGGTTCCACTGAAACGGGATCGCGCCGCCGCCGTGCGGGATGATAATTTTCAGTTTTGGAAAATCCTTGAACACGCGCGATCTGAGCAACTCGACGGCGGCCGAGTTGTGGTGCGCGATGTAGTAGGCGTTGGTGAGATGCATCGCCGGGTTGAGCGACGCGCTGGCGTGCACCGTGCACGGCACGTCGAGGGCGACCATTTTTTCCCATAGCGGATACCACCACTCGCTGCCCATGGACGGCGTTAACGGCTCCTTTCCTCCGGCCACATCGGGATTGACGTTGCAGCCGATGAAGCCAAGATCTTTCACGCAGCGATCGAGCTCATCGACCCATTCCTTGGGTCCGACCCCGGGCGATTGCGGCAGCTGACAGACCGGCGAGATTTTGTCAGGGAACATTTTGGCAACCCTGGCAATGAGATCGTTGCACGCTTCGGTCCAGTAGCGGCTCACCAGCGGCGAGCCGAAGTGGTGCCCCATGGCCCCCGCCTGCGGCGAGAAGAGCAAGCGGTCGATACCCGAATCTTTCATTCGCTTTAGCTGGCCCTGCATGGAGCGCGCCAGTTCCTCATCGCTGATGCTGAGTTTGGCCGGAATGGGCTTGCCTAGATTGGTGATCTGCTGGCCGCGGTAGGCCTGCAATTGCGCCGGCGCCGTGGTGAAATGCGTGTGGGCATCGATGATCATGGAAAACCTCCTAAAGAAAAAGATGCAACCCGTTCAAGTCGTTCAATTAGCCTGCCCTGAGTCCATCGAAGGGTTGAACCGCTGCGCTCCGTTCAAGACGTTGCGGAGCAGCGCGGCTCTGACGCATCCGGTCCTTCTTAATAAACTCCAAGATATAAAACTTCAAACCGCACTGATTGTCAGCTTCAATCCTCTTTGCTATAGAAATCCTCTACGGAGTGATCAAACTTCGCTTGCAGGCCGCTTTTGATCTTCAACGATTTGAACGGCTTGAACATTTTGAACGGCTTGAACGACCCATAAGGAGTTTATACATGCCAGACATACCCCGCTTGAACGGCGTAATCAAAGCTCTCGAACAAGGGCAAACCGCGTTCGTCGCCTTCACCCCCGTGGATGTCGAAAGCGCCGTGGCCATGGCGGGCTCCAAGCTCGACGGCGTCGCCTTTGAGATGGAGCACGCGCCGCTGGATTTTCCCGGCCTGCGCCAGGCGCTGCAATTCATGCTCGACCGCCGGCAGATTGTCGAGCGCGCGACACTCTCTCCCGCCGTCACGCCGATGGTGCGCGTGCCGCCCAACGGCGGGGAAAAAAATCAATGGATCGCCAAGCAGGTGCTCGATATCGGCGTGTTTGGAATTATCTTCCCCCATGTGAGCACGGTGGAAGAGGCGTGGAACGCCGTCGGCGCCTGCCGTTATCCGCGTCTTTCCACCGCGCCGCTCTACAATCCGCCCGGCATTCGCGGCGACGCGCCGGCGCGCGCGGCGCGCTATTGGGGGCTTGCCCAGCAGGAGTATTACAAGCGGGCCGACGTCTGGCCCCTCGACCCGCAGGGCGAAATTCTCGTCGTCGTCCAGTGTGAAGACATGCGCGCCATCGACAATCTGCCGAAAATTCTAAAGGAAGTCCCCGGCATCGGCGTCGTGCTCATCGGCGAAGGAGATTTGAGCCAGGAACTGGGCCACCCGCGCGACTACGCGCATCCGGTGGTCGCCAAGGAGATCGATCGCATTCTCGCGATCTGCAAGGAACACAACGTTCCCTGCGGCCATCCCCACCCTGACGCCCACAACATCGAGCGCCTCGTCGCGAGTGGCTACCGATTCCTAATGCCCTCCGCGCCGCGCTCCTTCGGCGTCCTGGAGCAGGGGCGCAAGTTGTCAGGGAGAGCTTAGAGCCACCGAGAGAGAGAACCCCTTGTCAGAGTAGTGATCGTTGCGCTCTTCGACAGGGGAAAGTGAAGGGATCTGAGAAAGTTATTGGCGCAACAGCGAACGAGATGAAATCAGCGGTCCCAGTTCGAGCGTATCCAAAAACCGGCTAGGATCGCCGTCGCGCCAATGGCAGCAAGCATCCATTCGATGCCGTAGCGCGGCAGGTAGTGACCTTCCAGCAGCCCAATTGCATAGAGCGTGACGATGATGAAACCGCGTCTTATCTGTTTCCGCCAAGGCATATCACGCCCGCAGGATCGCTCGCTTGATCATTACTTGTACTTTACCAAACACCTAAAATTTTACACGGTTCCGTAAATACAGTCCAGATCAATTTCAAAAAGAAACAAAGGCGAAAAAAATTGCGGCAGCGCGTCCAAGGTGATAATCCACACTCATGTCCAAATTTGACCAATTCTGTGCCAGCTATTTCAAAAAATACTTCGAGTTTCATCCCACCGACGCGATCTACTACGGCATCGAAGGCTACGATCACTTGCTCAACGACTACTCCGACGAAACGTTTCTAGCTGAAACGGCATTCGTTCAGGACTCGCTGGCTGAACTCCGGCAGATTGCCGCGGGCGATCTGGACGCGGATCAGCAAATCGACTACGCACTGCTCGAAGGCAAGCTGACAATCCAAAACTACGAGCACGCCAAGGAAGACTACCGTCTCAAGTGGCCGGATACGTATTCACCGATCGATGCGATTTATATTTTGACCGTCCGCGCGACGAACGACCTGGCCGGCAATCTGTTGAGCCGCCTGAACCGCGCGCCGGCGCTGCTCCGGCAGGGCATCGCAAACCTGAGCCGTAAGGACGCCAATCCGCCGAAACTTTGGACGGAGATGGCCCTCGAAGGCGCCAAAGGCGCTGTCAGCTTCTTGGACAATTTGCCGAACCACCCCAAAATAAAAGACGCTGCCATCGACCCAAGCGCCCTCCAAGCAGCGATCGACAAAGCGAAGTCCGCGGTCAGCGGCTTTGCGGCGTTTCTCCAAAGCGATTTGCTGGCGCGCAGCAACGGCGTCTATGCGGTGGGTCTGGAGCATTACAACCTGTTGCTGCGGAAAAAACATTTTCTGGGGCACGATGCGGCGAGCCTGCTGCAATTGGGGGAAGCGCTGTTCACGCAAACCAAACGGGAATTGACCGAGCTCACCGGCGAGATGGCGCCGGGAAAAAGTATCGAAGAAGCAGCCCGGTCCATCCAGAATAACCATCCATCTAGCGATGACGTTCTCTCCGCCTACCAGAGAGCGATGGAAGCCGCGCGCGAGTTTGTCAGAGAGAAACATCTGGTTTCATTTCCGCCGAAAGAGGAATTGCATGTGGTGCCCACGCCCGAGTTTCGCCGCCACGAAATCCCTTTCGCGGCCTACTTGTCGCCGTCCCCGAAGGATCCGAACCAGGTGGGCTATTACTACGTCACACCTGTCGGCGACGACGATTTGCTGCGCGAACACAACTGGGTGGGTCTGGAGAACACATCGGTGCACGAGAGCTATCCCGGACACCATTTGCAGTTTTCCATTGCCAACTGTACTGCCGTTGCCTCTACGCTGCCGCGTTTGATGAACGAGTCCTCGGTTTTCTACGAAGGCTGGGCGCTTTACTGCGAGCAGCTCATGCAGGAACAGGGTTTTCTTAAAAGCAAGGAGCATCGCTTCGTCATGCTTAAGGATCGGCTCTGGCGCGCGCTCAGAATCATCATTGACGTCAAGACGCAGACCGGCAAAATGACCTATGATGAAGCCGCCGACCTGATGGTGCGCGAGCTGCACTTCCCGCGCGCTCAAGCCTGCGGCGATCTGAACTGGTACAGCCAATCGCCGGCAGTGCCCATGGGCTACGCGCTCGGTTGGTCGATCATCAACCGCCTGCGCGATCAGGAACAAAAGCGCCTCGATAGCAAGTTCCATCTGCGCGAGTTCCACGACAAGCTCCTCAGCGCCGGCAGCATTTCCTTGCCGCTGGTGGAACAAAGACATTTCTCGAGGTGATCCGAAAACACTTTGAACGTTTTGAACAATTTGAACGGCTTGAACCAAGGGCCGTGTCGCCGAATCGTTCAAAGCGTTCAAATCGCTTAAGCCGTTCAAAACGTCATGAAGACCAAATCGAAACCGCAAGGCCCTCTATTGGGCGCCCACATGTCCATCGCCGGGGGGGTCGGCAATGCCCTCATCGAAGGAAAGAAGGTGGATTGCGATGCCATTCAGATTTTTACCAAATCGTCACGCCAGTGGGCATCAAAGCCGTTTACAAAAGACGAGATCGAGCAGTTTCGTTTAAATAGGAAAGAAACCGGCATCGCCGCCGTCGTCGCGCACGATTCCTATTTGTTAAACATGGGCTCGCCGGATACCGCGCTGCGCACACGCTCCGTGGCCGCTTTCATCGATGAATTCGAACGGTGCGAAGTTTTGGGAGTCACGAATCTCATCGCTCATCCCGGTTCTCATGTCGGCGCGGGCGAATTGGACGGCATCAAGACCATCGCCAAATCATTGAACGAAGTTCACAAAGCCTGCCCGGCTTACCGCGCCAAAGTGACGCTCGAAATCACCGCCGGCCAAGGCTCCAATCTGGGCTACAGATTCGAACAGATCGCCGACATGATCGACGCGACCAGAAACAGCGATCGCCTGCGAGTGTGCTTCGACACGGAGCACGCCTTCGCCGCCGGTTACGATATTCGAACTAAAGACGGCTACGAGCGAACGTTCAGTGAATTCGACGAGATCATCGGCATTGACCGTCTGGCAGCGTTTCATCTGAACGATTCGAAAAAAGACTTCAACTCGCGGGTCGACCGTCACGAACACATCGGCAAGGGCTTCATCGGCGTCGAGGCGTTTCGGATGTTGATGAATGACAAACGCTTTTGGGGCTTGCCGATGTGCTTGGAAACTCCCAAGGGACCCGACCTGAAGGAAGACCGCGAAAATCTCGAGCTGCTGCGAAGTCTGATCCGGGACTGATCGCCGTAATTTCGCACACCCTGCGTTCATCCCTCTAAAGAGGGCGAGGAAACGGACGCCGCCGATCTGATACGATCCGCTTGCGGAGAAGGGTGGAAACTCGAATCAATTTCTACGCCGGAATTGCTATTCCGGGAAAAAAATATTGGACGACCAGCCCGATCAGATACCCCGCCACCGCGGCGCTGACGGCAATCAAGAAAAATTGAAGCCCGGAGGGAAAGACCGACTGGCCGGCGAGGATGCCCTTGAAAGCGCCCACACCGAACAGAGTGATCCCTCCGAGCAGGGCCGAAGCATAGAGCGCCGCCACGCCGGACAGAAAGATGTACGGCAAAAGCGGCACGATGGCGCCGACGATAAAAGACAAACCCATGATCAATGCCGCCTGCAGCGGCCGGTTGATCTCGGCGCTGCCCAGACCGAACACCTTTTCCTGAAACGTGCGCAGAAAAACGTTGCGCTGCTGGATAAGCACTTTGACCAATTGATAACTATGCTCTTTGCTGAGCCCTTCTTCGCCGAGCGCCCGGAGCAAACCCTCCGCAGCCAGGTACGGCTCGCGTTCGGCGAGTTTTTCGGCGTCCGAGATTTCCTTGTCAAAGATTTCTTTCTGCGCGCCCGACGAGAGATAGGAGCCGGCGGCCATGGAAATGGCGCCGGAAAACATTCCAGTGAGTCCGGTAATGATGACGACGAGATTATTTTCAGTGGCGCCTTGAACTCCGGCCAACAAACCGATGGTGCTGATCAGGCCGTCTTGAATGCCGAAGACAAATTCTCGAATGCGTGACCGGCTCTCGATGACCTGTTTTTTTTGTTGGATCTCGTCGAGCGACATAATCAATTCAAAATGAAAAGTGTACGGTGAAACAAACGGGGCGGGAAGGTGTATCGCAGCAGGTCGATACGTTCTAATTTTGCATAGTTAATTTTTAACTAGT
>CAMLCX010000167.1 GCA_946478635.1 uncultured Pseudomonadota bacterium | reverse complement strand
GCGTCATGCAATCCAACGGCGGCGTGATGTCGTCGGAGACGGCGAAGAAAATGCCCGTGACCATGATGGAGTCGGGACCGGTGGCGGGGGTGATTGCCGCGGCTCGTCTGGGCGAACCGCTCGATTGCCGGCACATCATTTCCTTCGACATGGGCGGCACGACGGCGAAGTCGAGCCTGATCAAAGACTTTCACCCCGAAGTGACGAGCAGCTATTACGTTGGCGGCTACGTCTCCGGACAGCCCATGATGCTGCCGGTGGTCGATATCGTCGAAGTCGGCAACGGCGGCGGCAGCATTGCGTGGATCGACGCGGCGGGCGGTTTGAAGGTCGGGCCGCAGAGCGCAGGCGCGGCGCCAGGGCCGGCGTGTTACGGCAAGGGTGGGACGGAGCCAACGGTCACCGACGCCAATCTCATCGCCGGACGCATCGATCCGGAATATTTTCTCGGCAGCGGCATTCGCTTGCAGCGCGATAAGGCCGCGCACGCGATCAGCGAAAAAATCGGCAAGCCGCTCGGTCTGAATCTGGAAGAAGCGGCACTGGGGATTCTCACCATCGCCGACTTCAACATGTCGCTTTCAGTGCGCGCGGTATCCGTCGAGAAAGGTTATGACCCGCGGGATTGCGTGCTGGTGCCGAGCGGCGGCGGCGGCGCGCTTCACGCGATGGCGATCGCGCGGGAACTATCGGTGCCGCGCGTGATCATTCCGCCCATGCCGGCGCATTTTTCCGCCCTCGGCATGCTGCTCGCCGATCTCAAGCATGACTACGTGCAGACCTTCGTTCGCGAGCTGGCGGAAACCAGCGGCGCGCAGATCGCGGATGCATTCTCGCTGTTGGAGCGATCCGCGGTCGATACTCTGACCGAGGAGGGAAGCACGCCCGAACAGATCGTGCTGCGCCGCTTCCTCGACATGCGCTACCGCGGCCAGGAGTACACGTTACCGGTGCCGATCACGGAGGATCTCCGCTCGGTGACGGATTTCAGCGCGATTCGCTCGCGCTTCGATCAGCTCCATCAGGAGCACTACGGACACTCGGCGCCTAAAGAACCGGTGATGATGGTTAACCTGCGTCTATCCGCCCTGGGCAGAACTGAAAATAATTTGCCGTTGGCCGCGGCGTCGCGCGAAGAAGATAGCGGTGTCCGCGGCCGGCGGCCGGTGGTCTTCGAGGACAAACCGGCGGACTGTCCGATCTATCTGCGCAGCGGTTTCAAATCCGGGGACACGCTCGAAGGTCCGGCGGTGATCGAAGAAGTGGGCGCGACCATTCTTGTCTATCCGGGAGATCGGATGCAGGTGAACGAGTTCGGCCATCTGGTCATCGACGTGGCGAGTGGATAATCGAACGTGGACTTCCAATCGTTCCAATTAAGTGGCTTGCGTTCTTTCCCACCCTCGCCCGCTCGCGGGAGAGGGAAGGGTGAGGGTAAAATTCGAAAGCGACCCTCATCCTAACCTTCTCCCGGTGGGAGAAGGAACCCGCGCGGAATAATGTCTAACGAAACTTTTAGCGAGAACCTTGCAAATTATTGTGAGACTCTCGGATACGATCGGATTCCACCTAACATCATCGACGCCGCCAAGCTTCACATCCTCGATTCCTTGGGCTGCTTGCTCGCTGGTTCGCGTCTGGAACCGGGGAGATTGGCTTACGAGCTTGCCGGCGTGACCGGTGGTAGTTCCGTTTCGACATCGACGCTTTTTGGAACCGGGCAGCGGGCTTCGTACCTCGATGCCGTTCAAGCCATGTCGGTTGCAGCGCATTGCGGCGAGATGGATGATATCCACGGCGGCGCCGGAACCTGCATCGGCGCAATGATCATTCCTGCCCTGATTGCCACCGCGGAAAAATATGACGGAACCGGCCGGAGATTTCTCGAAGCTGCTGTCGTCGGTTACGAAACCATCGCGCGCGTGGGACTCTGCATCGACGCGCCGAAACTTTTCGCGCGCGGCTGGTGGCCCAGCACGATTTGCGCCGCGTTTGGCATCGTCGCCGCGGGCGCCAAGTTTTTGAACAGATCGGTGGAGCAGACGGTCAATGCGCTGGGCATCGCGTCCCTTCACGCCGGCGGGATGATTACCGGCGGAAACGAAGGCGCGACCGCGCGCCACTTGGCCTTTGGTCACGCGGCGCAGAACGGTGTGCTTGCCCTGCTCGCTGCAGAGAAAGGATTCACGGGCCCCAAACGCGCTCTGGAGGATCCGCGCGGTTTTTGCCGTACACTCTGCGATGAACCGCGCTGGGAGTATTTGCAGGACACGGGGCGGTTCCATCTGCCCGACGTCGCATTCAAACCATACCCCTGCGCGCGCCAGCTTCACGCCGGCGTCGAAGCGCTGCTCACGCTGCTGCGCCGACACTCGATATCACCCGAGGCGATCGAAGCGATCGAGCTCGCCGTTCCGACCGCCAATGCCGCTATGGTGAATCGCCCGACGATCACCGCGAGTCACGCCGCCACAGTGGGCAGCGGTCAATATGTCATGGCGGTAACGGCGTTGAGAGGAAAAATCGACCTCGCTTCATTCGACGCTGAGTGGCTTCACAGCAATCAAGTGCGAAGCCTGATGCAAAAGGCGAGGGTGAGCGCCGCTGGCGATCTCGATCGGCATTTCCCGAAATATTGGCCGGGACGGGTTACGCTGAAAGTTGCGGGCTCGTCCTTCACGCACGAAGTGATCATCCCAAAGGGCGAGTGTGGTAATCCGATGAGCCATGAAGAAGTCGAGGAAAAGTTTTTGTCGTTAGCAGCACCGGTACTTGGGGAAGACAAAGCGCGGTCGGTCATTGCCGCAGTAGAGTCGCTGGACGAGTGTGACTCGGTCGTGCCGTTGCTAGACGCGCTTAGCATTTCTGACTAGCGACGCTGCTGTGATTCCTTCTCCCGCTGGGGAGAAGGCTAGGATGAGGGCTCGAAGGAGGTACGCCCCTCGTCCACGGAACCCGGATTACGTTTTGCTCCATCCGGGCTACAGGAGCTCGGTTTGCGGGGTTCAGTGGAGCCGTTGCTGATGGGGTTGGGAGAATGAAGGTGGGGGTGATTTTGATTTTTTTCTTGCACCCCATCCTAGCCTTCCCCCGTCGAAGGGGGAAGGTAGAAGACCCGCCGCCAAAGACTTACATTGAAAGACGGTGATTCGTGATTGAAGCATGCGTGGCGCGTGCGATATAGACTCTAACTGACGAAGAAGCTTCTTTTGGAGGTTCACAATGGACGCAGACTCAACCCCTGGTTACGATTTACTCTATGACATCATTCGACGCCGCTCGAGCGTGCGCAAGCTTAAACCGGATCCGATCCCGGATGGTTACGTCGAAAAAATTCTCGAAGCGGGCCGCTGGGCGATGTCGGGTGCCAACTCGCAACCATGGGAGTACATCGTCGTCAAAGATCCAAAAGTCAAAAAGGATCTTTTCCGCTGCTACTCAGAGGACAACACCGATTTTATTTACTGGATGGAGCAGCAGCGCGTCTTCGAGCTGCGCCATCCGGCTTATCAGATGACGGCTGATGAGGCCGTGGAGCGCCAGCGCCGTGGAGCTGGGTGGTCGGAAGCGCCGGCCCTGATCGTCGTCGTCGGCGACGGCCGGCGCCAATGGGGCACGGTGCAGGGCGCCCACACCTTCGGCCGCGATCAATCCCATCTCACCGACGGCTTGGCCAACACCTGCACGTTCATGCACCTGGCGGCGGTGTCGCTCGGACTGGCAACACAATGGGTGACGATTCACGTCCAGGAGCCGTTCAAGAAAGTTCTCGGCGTGCCCGATTTGATGATGTTGTATCTGATCATTCCTATCGGATATCCGGCAGTGCAACCATCGGAAGGCGTGCGCCGATCACTTGATGAAATCGTGCATCACGATCACTATGAGCAGGATAAATTCATGAGCAACGAGCGCATCATTCAGTTTCTCTACGAGCTGCGCGGCAAGACATTGCAGACTTACCGGCAGTCGTATGTGGGGAAGGAAGAGCCAAAAAAGGTGTGAGGCGTGAGTTAGAGCGCCATTCTAATTTTTGCGACCTTTGCGTTCTTTGCGGATAAAGAATTCTCTAGGCAAGCTATGTCCATCGATCCCATCACAGTAGAAATCATCCGCTGCGCGCTGCGCGCCGCCGCCAATGAAATGTCGACGGTGCTGAAGAAGACCGCCTACAACATGATGATCTACGAAGTGCAGGATTATTGTGTTGCGGTGCTCGATGACGAAGGGCGGACGATGTCGCAGAACGAAGGCGCGTTGCCGATCTTTCTTGCCGATCTTGGCGTGGCGGTGCAGGACGGCATCGAAGTCTACGGCAAGGACGATATTCATCCAGGCGATGTGTTTCTCGTCAATCATCCGGAAATCTGCGGGCAGCATTTGAACAACATGGCGGTCTATACCCCGTTCTTTTGGGAGGGGAAATTACTTTCTTTTCTCGCTGTGCGCGCACACTGGATCGATGTCGGCGGCGGCAGCACCGGATTCGGGTCGAGTAATACGCGGGACGTTTACGAAGAGGGTCTGCAGGTCCGTTCGGTCAAGATTTATAAAGAAGGCCGGCCGAACACGGAAGTGCTGCGCTTGATCGAAGACAATATTCGCTTTCCGGAGTCATCGCTCGGCGACTTGCGGGCGCAAATCGCCTGCTGCCGTACGGGTGAAGAACGGCTCGAGCAAATTTGCCGCAAGTACGGCGGTAAGATTTTCACCGAAGCGGTGGAAATGATCTGGGATCAGACAGACAAGCTCGTGCGGGACGCGGTTCGCGCGATACCGGATGGCGTCTACGAAGCGTCGTCTTTTCTCGACGACGATGGTCGTGACATGACCAAGACAATCCCGATCAAAGTCAAAGTCGAGGTGCGCGGTGACGAGCTGACCGTCGATTTTTCCGAGGTGGCCGATCAAGTGCCGGGCTTTATCAACTGCGGTTCGTCGGGAGGCATGGCGGCCGCCCGGGTGGCATTCAAATCTTTGACGTCGCCGCAGCGGGAAGTCAACGAAGGTTCTTTCCGCGCGCTCAAGGTGATTCTCCCGCCGGGTAAATTACTCAGTGCGCGCCGCCCGGCGCCCATCGGCGGCTGGAGTTTGTCGCTGCCGACAGTGCTGGACACGATCCTGCGCGCCCTGGCGCCGGCGCTGCCCGAGCGCATTCCCGCGGCCCACAAAGGCGACATGGGCGGCTACGCGATCTTCGGCATGAATCCCAAAACCGGGCGGCGCTACGTCTGCCAGAATATTATTGGCGGTGGTTGGGGCGGCCGTCCCTTCGAGGACGGCGCGGCTTCGGCGGTTTCCATGTGCCAAGGCGACGTTAAGAACACGCCCATCGAATTACAGGAGCTGTATTATCCTCTGTTGTACGAATGCCATGCTTTCAGGCCGGACAGCGGCGGCGCCGGGAAGTTCCGCGGCGGCTTGGGCGTCGAAGTCAAAGTGAAACCGCTGCACGATTTTTACCTGAGCCGCAACACGGATCGAATCAAATGTCCACCCTGGGGATTGCTTGGCGGGGAGCAAGGCGCCGTCAACGAAACCATTATCCAGCGCAACGGCAAGCAAGAAAAGCTGCCGGGGAAATTCAGCCATCTCCTGGTTCACCCCGGCGAGACTGTCACATTTCTAACGGCCGGCGGCGGTGGTTACGGGGAGCCCGACGAGCGCGAGCCGTCGGCGGTGAAACGGGATGTGGAGTTGGGCTATGCTTCAAAGGAACGGGCGAAGACAGATTATCCAAGGAGCAATTGACCATTCAGCCAAAGGTTACTTCTTGAGTAGCTTGCTATGCCCATCACTCCATGAATATCGCTCCCGCAATAGACCACCAATCCCTGATCGTCGGGTGATTCATATCTCAAGCTTTCGTGGCGGACCCATTCGAGTCTTGGCGGTGCGAGGCTCGCCACGAATAGTGTCAGTTTTGCGAAGCTATCCTGTGAGTGTGGGATAGCAGCGAAAGGTTCAAAACCGGCTCGATCACGCCTCACGGACGCCCCCAGGCATTATCCTTGCCAACTCGTGGCTGGTTGCTATAGAAGAAAGCATTTTTGAACCTTTCTCGAACTGGCAGCGACTTATTCATCGACAGGGAACCTGCCATGTAGGAAGGATGACGCCGGCGAAACAGAGCGACCTATGGACATGGACAGCACGAACATCGGGCGGGAGCCGGACGCCCTGTGGATTAAGCAAATCGCCGCGGGTGATCGCGACGCGTTTGAAAAACTTTATGGTGAGTACCAGAAAAGATTGTTTCGCTATTTTATGCGGCTGGTTAGCGCTACGGAGGTTGCTGAAGAACTGACCAATGATGTTTTGGTGGAGGTTTGGAAAAAAGCCGGAGAATTTCGCGGGCTCTCTAAGGTATCGACGTGGATCTTCGGTATTGCACACTTCAAAGCCATGAACGAATATCGAGCCAAGAAACCGGCTACCCTTGATATCGAGGCAGCCGTTAACGAAGCTGATCCAGGCGCCACACCGGAAGAGAGCGCCGCCCAGGTGAATCTCAAAGAGAAGATCAAACGGGCGCTCCAGGCGCTGTCGCCGGAACACCGCGAGGTCATGGAGCTGACGTTCACCAACGGGTTATCGTACCAGGAGATCTCGGACATTATGCAGTGCCCGGTCAATACCGTGAAAACGAGAATGTTTTACGCAAAGAAACAGCTCCAGGAAATTCTGGAGAAAATGGGCATCCGGCGGGAGACGGCATGACGCATCAGGAAGCGATCGAACTCTTGCCCTGGTACGTGAACTCGACTTTGAGCGAGCGCGAGCGGCGTGAAGTGAACGAACATCTGGCGAGCTGTGCTCCTTGCATGGCGGAGCTCGAGCAGCTCGCGGTGCTGCAGCTCGCGGTCGTCGAGTCGGCCGACGAAATGCCCGCGCCCTCTCACGCGCGCATGAAGCAGGCTATGGCGCAGATCGACGAATTCGAGCGCGCGCGCCAATCGGTCCGGGCAGAAACCAATTCTTGGTTGAGCGATTTCTGGGACAGTATCGCGGACGCCTTGTTTAGCTGGTGCGGCCCCATGCCGACACTTGCGCGAGCGGTTGTCGCGGCGCAATTCCTGGTGATCATCGGTTTGGCCGGCGGGCTCGGCTATTCTTTTTGGCAGCGGGAGCCATCCACGACATTGTCCGGAACCCAGCAAGGACACGGCGACCGTTCGCGGATCAAGATTGGTTTTGAGGAGGCGATTACCGAAGGACAATTGCGTAAGCTACTGGGGGAGTTTCGCGGCGAGATCGTATCCGGCCCCTCGGCGCAAGGGCTTTATACTGTAGAGGTGCCTATTGCGCCGGGAAATACCGATGAACTGGACAGGCTGGTGCAAAACCTGCGCGGCCAACAGCAATTGATTACCTTCGCGGAAAAAGAGGGATAGCGAGTTAACCGGGCTTGATCGTAAGCGATTGTCACAGCCCGGGCCCAGAAAACCAGGGAGGTTTATATGCAAAACGCGCGCTCAGATTCGTTTCGAGCGGCAGCCGCGGCGATTTGTTTTCTCTCTGCTCTCGCCCAGCCGGCATTGATACTCGCGGAAGTCGAAGATCTCACGCTGACCAAAGTGCCGGCCGATACCAAAGTTGCGATCGTCGGTGAAGAGCGGTCGGACCGAGCCGAGGCGCGGACAAAAGAGCGCGACACCGACGGCAAACTCGTTTTTCAATTGAAAGACCGGAATTGGCCGAGCGGTCAGTACATTCTAAATTTTTACGAGCCCATCGGCGCTCCGGTATTCGAGCTGATCACGCTTGCGGATGGCGCTAATCAGATCGATGTTTCGGCGATTCTGGGCGAGCCCGCGCCGCTTCCCGTTTCTGCGACCGCGCCTGGACCGGCAAGTGAGCCGGAGCAAAAGGCGGGCTTATTGGGTACGATGGCGGGTGGAATCGTTCCCAGCGTGGCGGTTGGACGCGGCGGCGGGGAGCGCCGCGAAGAGTCGGAATACGGTAGGGATGACCGGGGCAATCGCGGTGGTGGTCGAGGGGCTGGAATTGCGGTCGGCGGAGCGCTGCTCAGCGGTTTGGCCAGCGCGTTGTTCGGCGGTTCGAGCAGTGCACCTCCGGCTGCGCCCGCGGTCGCGCCGACGGCGAATCCCTCGGCGCCGGCGGCCCAACCGGCGCCCGAGTTCGTTGTGAATCGCGTTCTGGCGACGATTCCGCTGGCCGATTTGGCGGCCATGCAGGCCTTGGCGCAAGCCATCGCGGCAGATCACAATTTGACGCTGCTCGCGGTCAACGCCATCGACTCGGTGAATCTCGGTCTGGTGGAATACACGATTCTCGACGGCTTGGACCCGCTGGCCAAATCGGCGGAACTCGCGGCCGATGCCCGGGTCGAATCGTCCCAGCCGGAATTCATCTATCAAACGACGTCAAAACAGGAACAGCTCTATTACGGCCCCAAGCTGATTCGCGCGGGGAATCTGCCCGCGACCGTGACTGGTAAGGGCGTTCGAGTCGCGCTCATCGATACCGGCGTCGATACCGGGAGATCAGAACTTAAAGGCAAAGTACAAGAAGCCGTTGATATGACCGGCAAAGGCCTGAGCGCGGACGTTCACGGCACTATGCTCGCCGGCATTATTGCCGCCGATCGGGACAGTGGGATAGGCGTGGCGCCCAATGTTGTCCTGCTTGCCATCAAGGCTTGCCAGGCCAACAGGCCGCAACGGATCGAAGGGACATGCTGGTCTTCTACGCTCACTCGGGGCATCGACTTCGCCAACACCAAGGCGGCGCAGGTAATCAACCTCAGCGTCGGCGGGCCTCAGGATAAATTGGTGTCGCGGTTGGTGGAGGAAGCGGTGAAGCGCCATATCAGCGTCGTTGCTGCTGCCGGTAACGACGGGGCGAAGGGACAGCCGCGCTACCCCGCCGCGCTGGATAACGTCATCGCGGTAACCGCCATCGATGCGGCGCGGCAACTTTACCAGCAGGCAACCCGGGGTAAGTTCATCGACGTTGCCGCTCCGGGTGTCGAGATTGTCAGTATCGGTCCGGGCACTCGCTCGCCGATCTCTTCAGGCACGTCCTTCGCTGCGGCGTTCGTCACCGGCACCATCGCTGTCTTGCTCGAACAGCGGGGCAGTTTGACGCCGCAAGATATGCAAGCCGTTCTCGAGAAAGCGGCGCAGGATCTCGGCGCGCCCGGCAAAGACGAAGAGTTCGGCAGCGGCTTAGTCGACGCCTGCCGGGCGATCGCGCAAGTCGATCCGACCAGTCCCTGTCCTTAGCCCCATCGCGATCTCACACCAGTCTCACAAAGACGCTTAAGGGCGCAGCTTGCTGCGCCCTTGCTCCGGCTTCCACTCGCTAACGGCCCTG
>CAMLCX010000166.1 GCA_946478635.1 uncultured Pseudomonadota bacterium | reverse complement strand
TTCGCGGCTTGCTCAAGTTCCAGACCTGAATGATCGGATCCACGAGCGACCAGGCAAGTTCGACCCAGTCGTGGCGCGTGAACAAGGTCGAATCACCCTCAATACAATCCTCGAGCAGCGTTTCGTAGGCCTCGGGCGGGCTGTTGCCAAAGGCTTCTTCATAATTAAAATCAAGGTTCAGCGGTTTGATGATCATGTCATGTCCGGGCGGCTTGACTTCGAAGGTCAAGGATACGCCTTCGTCCGGTTGAATGCGCAGGACCAGCACGTTGGGGTTGACGTCTTCGACCGCGTGGGATTTGAACAACAACATCGGCGGGCGCTTGAACTGTATCGCGACTTCGGTGACGCGCTTGGGCAAGCACTTGCCCGAGCGGAGGTAAAAGGGCACGCCTTCCCAGCGCCAATTGTCGATAAAAAAGCGAATCGCCGCGTAGGTGACGGTCGGCGAATTCTTCGCGACCCCGGGTTCTTGTCGATAACCGCCCACTTCCTGGCCGTTCATCCGGCCGGGTCCGTACTGGCCGCGCACCGCCGCCGCCGCGACCTCCTCCGACGCCACGGGACGAACTGATTTGAGCAGCTTGCCTTTCTCGTCTCGCACCGAGTCGGCATCGAGCCCCACCGGCGGTTCCATCGCCGTCATGCAGAGGAGCTGCAGCAAATGGTTTTGAAACATGTCGCGCACCACGCCGGCTTGTTCGTAATAGCCGCCGCGGCTTTCCACGCCCACCGATTCCGCTGCGGTGATCTGCACGTGATCGACGTAGCGGCGGTTCCAGATCGGCTCGAACACCGCGTTGGCGAAACGAAAGACCATGATGTTCTGCACGGTCTCCTTGCCAAGATAATGATCGATCCGGTAAATTTGCCGCTCGTCCAGAAATTCGTGAATCCGGCGATTGAGGTCGCGCGCCGTTTGCAAATCGGTGCCGAACGGCTTTTCGATCACCACGCGCGTGCGCGGCTCGCCGTCGGCTTCCATGGGCGCCAAGCCCGCGCCGGCAATGCATTCGACCAATTTTTCATAGGCATCCGGCGGCGTGGCAAGATAGAAGACCCGCGCCGGCAGCACCCGGCTGCCGCGATCGAACCCTTCGACGAATTCTTTTAACTTCTGAAAGCCATCGTGATCCTCGTAGCCGCCGCGCACATAGTAGAGCGTGTTGACGAACTGCCGCCATACGTCGTCCTTCAAGCCGGTGCGCGAAAACTCCTTGACCGCTTCGCGCATTTTGTCGCGGAACGACTCATGGTTCATTTCGCTGCGCGCATAACCGACCACCGCAAAGCGCTCCGGCAAGCGCTTTTCTAGCGCCAAATTGTAGAGCGCCGGAATAAGTTTACGTTTGGTGAGATCACCCGACGCGCCGAAAATCACCAGCACGCAGGCGTGCGGCCTCTTCGCCGCGCCCAGCCCGTCACCAACATATTCGTGCGGGTCACCGGCCATGAGCCACTAACCTTTCTTGACCGCATGGCCGCCGAATTCGTTGCGCAGCGCGGCGATCACTTTCGCCGAGAACGAGTCTTCCTGGCGCGACGCAAAGCGCGCAAACAGCGAGAGCATCAATACCGGCGCGGGCACGCTCTTCTCGATCGCCTCCTGCACCGTCCAGCGACCCTCGCCGGAATCGTCGACGTAGCCTTTGATGGTGGAGAGCTGGGGGTCTTTTGCGAAGGCGCTTTCAGCCAGCTCCAACAACCACGAGCGCACCACGCTGCCCTGATTCCACAGATGGGAGATCTTGGCGAGATCAAGATCGAATTGGGATGCTTTCAGCAATTCGAAACCTTCGCCGTAGGCTTGCAGCATGCCGTACTCGATGCCGTTGTGGATCATTTTGACGAAGTGGCCAGCGCCACTGGGGCCGGCATGGAGATATCCGTCCGGCGGCGCCAACGTTTTGAAGATCGGCGCCAAGCGGTCGACGATTTCCTTTTCGCCGCCGACCATCAGGCAATAGCCGTTCTGCAATCCCCAAATGCCGCCGCTGGTGCCGGCGTCGACAAAGTGCATGCCGTGCGGCTTAAGCTTTTCCGCGCGCCGGATGGAATCCTTGTAATTGGAATTGCCGCCGTCGATGAGAATGTCGCCCTGTGAAAGACTCGGCAACAACTGCTCAATGGTCTGATCCACGGCATCGCCGGAGGGAACCATCAGCCAGATGGCGCGCGGCACGGCAAGCTGCTTGACGAAATCCGCGAGAGAATGGGCGCCGATGGCGCCCTTATCGACGACCCGCTGAATCGCTTCGGGACTGCGATCGAAGCTAATCAGTCGATGCCCGCCGAGAACGAGCCGCTCGGTCATGTTGGCGCCCATCCGGCCAAGCCCGATCATGCCCAGTTCCATGGTACTTTCTCCTTCTGGTGCCGGAAACTACGATTCAGCCAGGCGGCTCAGGTTTTTCCAGGCCGCGAATCAGGCGTAAATTCATCTTTGATGTGCGCAATTTAGATTTGTAAACTCTCCGTCAAGGCGCGCAAACCGCTTGTAGCGTTAAGGCCCACGTTTACCCGGAGTATCCGTCTGCGCCGCTGTTTGAGCGCGGCGTAATCGCCTAGCCCTTGCGCTTGAATCAGGGCATCGAAAGCATAGTTCGTCTCCGGCACAGCCAGATTCTCGGACGTTTGATCGACGATTTGCAGCACCATAACGGAATTAGGACCGCCTTTGTGAAGCTGGCCTGTGGAATGTAAATAACGCGGCCCGAAGCCGAGAGTCACCGGCGCGCCTAGCCGATCCTGCAGAACGGCGCAAAGCGAGCGCAACTCTGCGCTGTTTTCCGGCGACGGTTGGACAAAGGCCAGCACGGCCACATAGTCGCGTGTTTTCTTTTTTCCCGACCAGGATGCCGTGGCGCCGCGCAGCACCTCACGGTCCTGAGTGGAAACTTCGTCTTTGATCTTGGCAATGCCCTTGCCGCTCCTGTCCATCTTTTTTTTCGCGAGATCCTTGGCCAATTGCACGTCGGGCTGATTGAACGGATGAATCTCCAGCACCGCGCCGGCGGCGGCCACGGCGACTTCCCACCGGAAAAACTCCTGGCCCAGATCGTTTTTGTCGTTAACGTCGATGCGCAGAGTCGGATGGCCGTTGGCTTCGAGCGCCGCAACGTGGCGGTCGAGATCATGATTGACATCGCCGGCGAAGCGTAAGTAAACAAAGAACCGATTGGAATCGTACTTCTCCGGCGCGGCCTGATGCTCGTTGGCGACCGGGATGATGCCCCGGCGATCCTTGCCGGTGCTTTCGGCGATCAACTGTTCCACCCATGTCGGAAAAGCCGCCAGCGACGTCGAGCAAAGAAAAGTCACTTTATCGCGCTTGGCCAAGGTCAACTCGCCCAAGGCGGCGCCCAAGATTACCGCCGGGTTCGCATGTTCGGGCACCGCGGCGCCGCACGCCTCGCTCATAAGTCGAGCGCGCGCCAGCAGCGCACCGATATCGACGCCGATCAAAGCCGCCGGGACGAGGCCGAATAGGGTAAGCGCCGAGTAACGCCCGCCGACGTCTTCGGGAGCGTTGAACGTCGCCCGAAAATTTCGATCTTTAGCGAGTTTCTCAAGCGGCGTCCCGGGATCCGTAATGGCGACAAAGTTAGAACCGGGATCGGATTTTAATTGCTTAATCTGGTCCCAGAAATAGTAGAAAAAAGAACTGGTCTCAGTGGTCGTGCCCGATTTGCTCGAGACCAGAAAGAGCGTGCGCGCCAGATCGATGTGTCCTTCCACCGCTTTCACCGCGGCCGGATGCGTGCTGTCGAGAACTTGCAGCGCCGGATAACCGGGCGCATTGCCGAAAGTCCGTTGAAAAACTTCCGGCGCCAAGCTTGATCCGCCCATGCCGAGCACGACCACGTGCTGTATGCCGTCCGCCTTGACCTTATCGGCAAACGTGCGTAGCGCATCGACTTCTTTTTCCATGCTCCGTGGCAGTTCGAGCCAGCCCAATCGATCGGCCAGTTCCGGCTGCGGCTCTTTCGACCAGAGCGTATAATCTTTTTGCCAGAGCCGGCTCGCGAAGCGGCTCTCTTCCCATTGTTTGAGGCGCCGCGCCACACGGCGCCGATAGCTGGCCGCATGGAGCTCCATGCGGTCGAGATCCGCGCCCGCCAGAGCAATGCGTTTTTTATCGAGGGCGCCCATCAACTGGTCGAAGGAAGCGGAAAACGCGGCGACGCCGTCCACCTGCAGTTTCTCGGTAATGGCATCAAGATCGATGCCGAGACTCGCCAGACGCGCCAAATCCGCCTCAGCCTCTTCAATCCCTTGCTTTACGGTCGCGCCGGGCACTTTGCCGTGGTCACGAAAAGCCTTGATGGTATCGGGCGGCAAGGTATTGACGGTTTCCGCACCGATCAAATTTTCGACGTAGAGCACGTCGGAATAGGCAGGGTTCTTGGTCCCCGTGCTGGCCCACAACGGCCGCTGCACGCGCGCGCCGCGCTGGCGCAGCGACACGAAACCTTCGCCGTGAAATATTTCGAGAAAACGGCGGTATACGACTCTCGAATTGGCGATGGCGATTTTTCCCAGCAACGCTCTCGCCTCGGGCGTGCCGATCGCTTCCAATTGCTTGTCCACTAGCGTATCGACGCGGCTGACAAAAAACGACGCCACGGACGCCACCGCTGCCGGATTGGCGGCGCGCTGCAGTCCGTTAACGTAGGCGCCCGCCACCGCTTCGTAGTGGCTCATGGAAAACATCAAAGTCACATTGACATTGACGCCGTCGGCGATGAGATGCTCGATGGCCGGAATACCGGCCGGAGTCGCCGGCACTTTGATCATGAGATTGGGCCGGTTGACCGTGGCTCGCAAGCGCTTGGCTTCTTTGATCGTGCCTTCGGTGTCATGCGCGAGATGGGGTGAAACTTCGAGACTCACGTAACCGTCATCGCCCTGGGTCGCGTCGTAAACGCCGCGTAGCGCATCGGCGGCGTTCTGGATATCTTCGATCGCCAGCGGCTCGTAAAGTTTGCCGACCTCTATGTTGGGATTTTTAGCGAGCATCTGGCGCAGCGCGTCATCGTAGTCGGTGCTGCCGGCGATGGCCTTTTCAAAAATCGTCGGATTACTGGTGACGCCGCGAATGCCGTCTTCGTCGACCAGCCGTTTGAGCCCGCCGCTTGAAAGCAGCTGGCGCCGGATATAGTCCAGCCAGATCGATTGCCCCTGCTCCCCGAGACCTTTCAAAGGATTCATCATGTCTCTCCCTCAAGGTGCTTTGCTGTAGCGCCTCTCCAACTCCGTGATCTTCGCCACTCGGCGGCGATGGCGCTCTTCGCCGGTGAATCTTGCCGCCAAAAAATGATCGACCAGATCGCGCGCCAACTCGACGCCGATCACGCGTGCGCCGAGCACCAGCATGTTCATGTCGTCATGTTCGACACCCTGGCGCGCCGAATAACTGTCGTGACACAGTCCGGCGCGGATGCCGGGAATCTTGTTGGCGGCCACCGAAGCTCCCACGCCGCTGCCACAGATCAAAACGCCGCGCTCCGCCCGACCGTCGAGCACAACCTTGGCCACCGCCGCGGCGAAATCGGGATAGTCCACCGCGGCGCTGCTATCGGTGCCCTTGTCGATGACTTCATGCCCCTTACGGCGCAGGTCGGCGGCGATGATCTGTTTCAAATCGAAGCCGGCATGATCGGCGCCGATGACGATGCGCATGGGTTTATTTTCCTACGAGAGCCGTGGCGCGCTCGACCACGTGAGCGACGGTAAAACCGAATTTTTCCATCACCACATTTCCCGGCGCCGATGCGCCGAACCGATCCACGCCAATCACGTCGCCGCCGTCGCCGACGTAACGGTGCCATCCCTGCGACAGCGCCGCCTCCACGGCAAGGCGCGCCCGCACGGCGGGCGGTAACACCGTGTCCCGGTAGGTTTGTGGCTGCTGGTCAAACAATTCCCAGCTCGGCATGGAAACCACCCGCGCCGAGATTTTTTGCTCCGCCAATTTTTCCTGCGCGGCGAGAACCAAGGAGACTTCCGAACCCGTGCCGATCAAAATAATGTCGGGTTTGCCACCCGGCGCGTCGGCCAAGATATAAGCGCCCTTGCGCAGCGCCTCCGCCGGTGCAAACAAACTGCGATCAACCGTCGGCACATTTTGGCGCGTCAGCACCAGCGCCACCGGACATGCGCGATTTTCGATTGCGACCTGCCATGCCACGGCAGTTTCGTTGGCATCGCCGGGGCGGATCACGATCAGGCGCGGTATGGCGCGCAGCGCCGCCAATTGCTCCACCGGCTGATGGGTCGGGCCGTCCTCGCCGACACCGATGCTATCATGAGTAAAAACATAGATGACACCGAGCCCCATCAGCGCTGCCAGGCGGATCGACGGCCGCATGTAATCGGAAAAAATAAGGAACGTGGAACCAAAGGGAATAATGCCGCCGTGCGCCGCCATACCGTTCAGCGCCGCGCCCATGCCGTGCTCGCGCACGCCGAAGTGCAAATTGCGCCCGGCGTAATTCCATGCCCCACCCGCCGATCCCTGATTATCGGTAAACTTCCGCTCCGGACTTTCAAAATCGCCCATCTTCGGTAACACCGTGAAGGTCGACGGATTCAAATCCGCCGAGCCGCCGATCAAGGTGGGCAGTTTGGCTGCAATCGCCGTCAATATTTTCCCTGAGGCGGCGCGCGTCGCCACGCCCTTGGCGTCGGCGGGAAAGGCGGGTATCGACTCCTGCCAACCCACAGGCAACGCGTCTCTCGTGATTTGATCGAGCTCTTTGGCGAGCTCGGGAAATTTCTCGGCATACGCGCTCAAGCGCTGCTTCCAACTCGCTTGGGCTGTTTCGCCGCGGCTCAACGCTTCGTGAAAATGCGCCGAGGCTTCATCCGGAATCGAGAAAGGCGGCTCCAGCGGCCAACCGAGGTTTTCCTTGGTCCGCTTCACTTCCGCCTCGCCGAGCGGCGAACCATGGGCCTCAAAACTATCTTGTTTTCCCGGCGAGCCATAGCCGATATGGGTGCGCAGTAAAATCAACGATGGCCGCGATTTCTCCTCGCGGGCCGCGCGCATGGCGCGATCGATCGCGTCGATATCGTTGCCGTCGGCGACCGATACTGTGTGCCAGCCGTAGGCTTCGAACCGCTTCGCGCAATCTTCCGTAAAGCTGAGATCCGCCGCGCCCGCGAGGGAAATCCGATTGTTGTCATAGAGGTAAACCAGCTTGCCCAATTTCAGGTGTCCGGCAAGACTCGCCGCTTCCGCGGCTACGCCTTCCATTAAATCGCCGTCGCTGACGATCGCATAGGTAAAGTGATTGACGATGTCGAAGCCGGGCCGATTGTAGCGCGCCGCCAAGTGAGCTTCCGCGATCGCCATGCCGACGCCGTTGCCGAAGCCCTGACCGAGCGGACCGGTTGTCGTCTCCACTCCGGGCGTGTGCCCGCGCTCGGGGTGGCCGGGAGTGCGGCTGCCCCACTGGCGAAATTGTTTGATTTGATCGAGTGGAAGATCGTAACCCGTGAGATGAAGCATGCTGTAAAGCAGCATCGATCCGTGCCCGGCCGAGAGCACGAAGCGATCGCGATCCGGCCACTGAGGATCGCGCGGATTGTGCTTGAGAAAACGCGTCCACAAAACATAGGCCGCAGGCGCAAGTCCCATAGGGGCGCCGGGGTGCCCGGAATTGGCCTTTTGGACCGCGTCTATGGATAGCGTGCGGATTGTATTGATGCACAACTGATCAAGCGATTGACTCATCGTTTTTTGCCTGTCCTAACCGGAATGCACCGGCACAACAAAGGTTGGTTTATATTAATACCTCTAGCACTTTCAAAACCGGAGGTCAGCAGCAATTGACACCCAATCGTCACTTCTTAAGGTGAGAAAGCACGGTTCCGCCCGGATTCCACTAAAAGCATGCGGCAACGAAGCTCATCCTATCGCTGCCAATACTCCCGGGTCGCCTCCAGATACGCCAGCGTTCTTTTCATCGAAGCACGTGTAGTCGGGTCCACTATCGCCTGCAACTGCTCCATGTCCTTCCCCGTGTCAATGTCGAAACACTCTGCCAGCAGCCGGCAATCGATGCCGAGACGCGCAAGCTTCGCCGTTGTCTCGGTCAAAACGCGTTCGTGACTCCAGGTCATGTCGGAAAAGATTTCCGGCACCGGCTGGTTCATGCCGATTAGATAATAGCCGCCGTCACGGCTCGGGCCCAATACGACTCGTTTCCCGCCGGCCGATAATTGTGCGAAGCCCTGTTGAAATGTCTTTAACGGCATGGGCGGCAGGTCGCTGCCGATCACAATCAAACTGCGATGGCCGCGCCGCCAGAGCTCGGCAAAGACTTCGTTCATGCGCTCACCCAAATCGCCGCCGCGCTGGGCGAAACATCGATAGCCTGTGGGAACAATGCTCGCGATGAGCGGCATCGCCTCGCTCGGGGTAAAGGCCACGTACAGATCGGCGGCTTCGAGAAAATTCAGATGTTCCAGCTGATCAGACAATAGCGCACGGTACAACTCGGCCGCCTGCTCTTGCGTGAGCGGCGGCACCAGGCGGGTTTTTACCTTTCCCGGTATCGGCGCCTTCGCCATGACGGCCAGCGCATTAACGTGTGTCGGCATAGAACTTAATCAATCGCGCCGGCGAAACACCGGCTAGATAAAGAAACTTAAGCGTCCACATTCTAACGATCGTCGACCATACCCCATCACTCTCCCAGCGCCGCGCCGAAGTCACCACGCGGCTCCGCAAGCAGGCGATCCGGCCGACGCGCTTGAGAGCGCGGCAAAGCGCGATGTCTTCCATCAAAGGAATATCCGGATAGCCGCCGAGACGAAAAAATACATCCCGGCGCACGAAGATCGCCTGATCCCCGGTGCCGACCTTGGTAGCGCGCGAGCGGTAGTTGATCAGCGCGCCGATGATCTTGAGCATCCAATGACTGCCCTCGAGCTCGACATCGAATCGGCCTCCCGGGCAGCGCTCGTCGCCGAGCGCGATCTCGATGTCGTCGAGAGCCGACTCCGGTAACCGGGTGTCGGCATGAAGAAAAAGCAGGCTCTCGCCGCTTGCATGACGCGCACCGCAATTCATCTGCCGCGCCCGTCCGCGTTCCGAGTTTATAACTTTTACATTTAATGAAACGCAGGCATCGCGAGTCCGATCGCTGCTACCGCCGTCAACTACGAGGATCTCGTGCGGCCGCAAGAGCAGAAGCGCCTGCAACGCAGCCGCAATGGTCTTTTCTTCGTTTAAAACAGGAATGACAACGGAGATGTTCATCTCAAACCGCTGTAGTTTCTAGCCATCGATGGGAAGCAACGGCGGGTTTGAAACCCGCCCTATAATCTTTACGTCCCTTGCACTGCATATCTCAAAATTTGCGCGGCTTGCGCAAATTTTTCAGCTTGGTGGTCTTAAGTT
>CAMLCX010000165.1 GCA_946478635.1 uncultured Pseudomonadota bacterium | reverse complement strand
GGGTCCCTCCGAAGAAGAAGAATTGATCCATAGCAAGAACATATTGCTCGCCGGCACCTCGATGGTGTCTGGCCAAGCCAAGGCGGTTGTCTTTGCCACTGGCATGCACACGGAAATCGGCAAGATCGCCCATCTCACTCAAACGGGCAGAGAGCCCGTCTCACCCTTGCGGCGAGAGGTCGCGTACATGAGCCGATTGATCGCAATTCTCGCGATCGTAATCGGGCTTCTGTTTTTTACGATCGGCTGGGCCATCGGCATCCCATTCTGGAAAGACTTTATTTTTGCCATTGGCATCATCGTCGCGATGGTACCGGAAGGCTTACTCCCTACGCTCACCTTAGCGCTCGTGCTTGCCACGCAGCGCATGGCAAAACGTAATGTTTTGATCCGCTATCTACCCTCCGTTGAAGCGCTCGGTTCCACGACAGTGATTTGTACCGATAAAACCGGCACGCTGACCCAGAACCGCATGACGGTGAAACAGCTGCTCCTCGGAGAAACCTTCGAATCAATAGCCGACCTCGTACATAGACAATCATTCGTAGAAGGCTACCGGCCGTTTTTTCTGACGGCCTATCTGTGTCACGACCTCAAGAAAGGCGAGCAGCATGGCAAAAAAGTTTTTTTAGGGGACCCAATGGAGATCGCACTCGTTGAAGCGGCGCAGCAAGCCCTGCCCACAGTGAAGGGTTATCCGAAGTTGGACGAGGTCCCCTTCGACGCGGACCGTATGCGGCTCACGTTGGTACATGAACTTCCAGAGGGTCCTACTGCGCTTTGCAAGGGCGCGCCCGAAACCGTACTTCCCCTTTGCAGCAGGGTTTTAACAAACGGTGAGATCGTCCCGCTCAGCCGCGAGGCGGTTGAACGGGTTCTTAAAGCTCAAGAAGCCATGGCCGAACAAGGTCTACGGGTCATTGCCTTGGCTTATCGATTGCTCAAACCGCAATGGCAACACGAGCATCTCGAAGAGGATCTCGTCCTAAGTGGCCTCGTCGGCCTAGAAGACCCGCCCAGACCCGAAGTGCCAGAAGCCCTTCGTAAATGCCGGGAGGCGGGCATCCGGGTCATCATGGTCACCGGCGACCACCCCCGCACGGCAAGGGCGATTGCCCGAGGAATCGGGCTAGTCCAGTCGGACAATCCTCGCATGATCACGGGCGAACAGTTGCGTCACCTCACCACCGTTCAGTTGCGGCTGGCTTTGGACGTGCCCGAAATCATCTTTGCCCGGGTAAGCGCCGATCAGAAAATGCGCATTGTCGAGGCTCTTAAACAAAAACAACATATCGTGGCGGTGACAGGCGATGGTGTCAACGATGCGCCCGCGCTCAAAAGTGCGCACATCGGCATCGCCATGGGCACGATCGGGACGGATGTAGCGAAAGAGGCGGCCGACATGGTGTTGTTAGACGACAACTTCGCGAGCATCGTGAACGCCGTCGAGGAGGGGCGTGCCGTGTTCGAGAATATCCGTAAGTTTCTCACTTACATCCTGGCGCACAACGTGCCGGAATTAATCCCCTATCTGGCGTTCGTGCTGTTTAAGATCCCGCTGCCGTTGACGCCTGTCCAACTTTTGGCCGTCGATATGGGGACCGACTCGCTTACCGCCCTCGGCCTGGGTGTCGAAAAACCGGACCCGCAGGTTATGCGGCGTCCTCCTCGGCCGCAGCGCGAGCGGCTATTGAATTGGCCGCTCGCGCTGCGGGCCTACTTATTTTTGGGACTAATCGAAGCCGTCGCCTCTATGGCGGCTTTCTTCTTTGTGCTCTACGGTGGAGGCTGGAAATACGGAGCAAGCCTGCCGCTCAACGACCCTCTTTATCTCCAAGCCACAACCGCATGCTTGAGCGCCATCATCGTAATGCAGATCGTGAACGTCTTTCTCTGCCGAAGCATCACCCGATCGGTGTTTTCAACTGGATTACTCGGCAACCCGCTCATTGGTTGGGGTGTGATCCTGGAGATCGCGCTAATTGCGCTGATCGACTACACGTCCTGGGGCAATGTTACGTTCGGAACGGCGCCTATTTCTGTGCAGGCTTGGCTCTTCGTCATTCCTTTCGGCGTTGTTCTGTTCACCTTGGAAGAGCTGCGCAAATGGCTTGTCCGCCGGACATTGCCTGATCTTTCGTTACTGTAATCCTGACCAGCATGCGCTTACAATAACATGCGGCAACTTTGAATTAATAAAGAGCTGAGGGGAACCGTCGCGGTTTCTCGCGCAAACCATGGTATCGAAAGTAGAGAGCTAACCACTGCTAGGCGGGGTCCCGTCTAAAACAAATCCGAAGGTAGAAGATGAGCAAACAAACGCGCGTTTTAAATCCAATATACAGCTTTCTAGCGACGGAAGTTGAGGGCTTCGACGCGCTGGCAGAGCTTGCCCTGGATTTGCGCTGGTCGTGGAATCATTACGCCGACGAACTGTGGCGGCAGCTTGATCCCGACCTATGGAAGATCACCCAAAACCCATGGGTCATCCTGCAGACTGTCTCGCGGGACCAAATACAGCGAATGTGGGCTGACCCCAAATTTCGCAAGAAAGCAGATGCCCTTGTGAAAGCTAGACGTCAAGCGGCGGAGGCACCCGCGTGGTTTCAACAAAATTATCAGCGGGCCTCTCTAAGCTGTGTGGCCTATTTCAGCATGGAATTCATGTTGAGCGAAGCACTGCCGATTTACTCGGGCGGCCTTGGCAATGTTGCCGGCGATCAGCTCAAAGCTGCCAGCGATTTGGGTGTGCCGGTCATCGGTGTGGGACTGCTCTACCAACAAGGCTATTTTCGCCAGGTGATCGACAAGGACGGGGCGCAACAGGCCTTTTTCCCCTATAACGATCCGGGGCAACTGCCAATCACACCTTTGCGGCAACCGAGCGGAGAGTGGTTGCGAGTGGAGATCGGGTTGCCCGGTTATTCGGTCTGGCTGCGGGCCTGGCAGGTTCAGGTTGGCAGAACGAAGCTTTACCTGTTGGATAGCAATGACGCCGCGAATTTTCCCGCTCATCGAGGGATTACCAGCGAACTATATGGTGGAGGACCCGAGCTGCGCCTCAAGCAAGAGCTGGCACTCGGCATCGGCGGATGGCGGCTGCTCGAAGCGCTCGGCATCCAGCCGGAAGTCTGTCATTTAAATGAAGGGCATGCGGCTTTTGCCGTGTTGGAACGCGCGCGGAGTTTCATCAAAGAGACAGGACAGCCCTTCGAAGTTGCATTGGCCGTCACGCGAGCGGGTAACCTCTTCACCAGCCACACTGCGGTGGCCGCCGGTTTTGACCGTTTCGCCCCCGACTTGATCGAGCAATTCCTTGGTGGGTATGCCCAGAAGGAACTCGGCCTGACACTTCATGACTTGCTCGCCTTGGGACGCCAAAACCCAAACGACTCGCAAGAGAATTTCAACGTCGCGTATCTGGCAATCCGCGGAAGCGGGGCGGTTAATGGTGTGAGCCGTTTACACGGAAAGGTGAGCCGGTGCCTGTTTGAGCCCCTGTTTCCGCGTTGGCCGGAAGATGAAATCCCGGTCGGACATGTGACCAACGGCGTTCATATGCCAAGTTGGGATTCGGCGGCGGCCGATGAGCTTTGGACAAAGGCCTGTGGAAAGGACCGCTGGCTGGGGACAACAGAAACCCTGGAGCGGGACATTCGTCGCGTTTCTGACGCCGAGCTCTGGCAAATGCGCACCAATGCTAGCCAGTCTCTTGTTGTATACGCCCGTGAACGATTGTCCCAAATATTGGCCGCATCGGGTGCGTCTGACAAGATTGTTGAAACTGCAAAGCATCTGTTTGATCCTAATGTATTGACGCTCGGATTTGCTCGTCGCTTCGCAACCTACAAGCGACCCAATTTGTTGCTGCACGACCCACAACGCCTCACCCGTTTACTGACTGACGCTCGCCGCCCGGTACAACTCATCATTGCGGGTAAAGCCCATCCTGAGGACCCGGCGGGTCAAGCCATGATTCAGCAATGGACGCGATTCATACGTCAGCCCGAGACGCGCCGCCATGCGATCTTTCTGAGTGACTACGACATGCTTTTGACGGAGCACCTAGTGCAGGGAGTGGATGTCTGGATCAATACGCCGCGACGGCCCTGGGAGGCGTGTGGGACAAGCGGGATGAAGGTGCTCGTCAATGGCGGCATCAATGTTTCAGAATTGGACGGTTGGTGGGCCGAAGCCTACACGCCGGAAGTGGGGTGGGCGTTGGGTGACGGCCAGGAGCATGGCGACGATCCATCCTGGGATGCTGTTGAAGCGCAGGCGCTTTACGACCTGCTTGAACGGGAGGTGATTCCCGAGTTTTATAACCGCGACGAGAACGGTATTCCTCCTGCCTGGGTGGCGCGTATGCGTGAGAGCATGGCACGGCTAACGTCACGCTTTTCCGCCAACCGTACGGTCCGCGAATACACGGAACAACGTTACCTCCCAGCTGCCGCCGGCTATCGAGCGCGCGCAGTGGATAAAAGCGCGGTCGGCAGGCAGGTGGTCGATTGGCAGCACTCTCTGGAACAGAAATGGGCGATGCTGCATTTCGGCGAAGCGAAGGTTGAGACTGTCGGGGAGCAGCACGTCTTCGACGTTCAACTCTATCTAGGTGACGTCGATCCGGATTGGGTGCGGGTTGAGCTTTATGCCGACGGAGTCAACGGCGAGGGCCCGGTTCGGCAGGGGATGAAGCGCGCCCGCCATCTGGTGGGCGCGGCCGGTGGCTACACTTATAGCGCGCGAGTGGATGCAACGCGGCCGGTGACGGACTACACAGCGCGAGTGATACCGTGTTGCGTTGGCGTTGCGGTTCCCCTGGAAACCGCTCATATCCTTTGGCAGCGGTGATTCGATTTGCGTATGGTAGGAGCGAAAAGAGCCGATCAAAAAAGAAGAAACTCATGACTCGACACAACATCCCGCTCGGTCGGATTTTGGGGATTCCCATCGGGTTGGATGATTCGTGGTTTTTAATCTTCGCCCTGCTCACCTGGTCCCTGGCAGTCAGTTACTATCCCGCCGAGTTCAAGAACTGGCCGCTGCTGCTGTGTTGGTTGATGGGCGCCGTCACGGCCATTATGCTTTTCGTCAGCGTGCTGCTCCATGAACTAGGCCGCTCGGTAGTAGCGATGCGATACAAAATTCCCGCGCGCAACATCACGCTTTTCATTTTCGGAGGAGTCGCGCAAATCGGGGCTGAACCGCCTAGCGCTGGTGCGGAGTTTTTTGTCGCGATCGCGGGTCCAATCGTCAGCTTCGCTCTGGCGGCGTTTTTTCCTTGGTGAAGCCCGTGGTGGCCGGCGTTGAGCCGCTGTGGGGGCCCCGTCAAGTATCTGGCTTACATCAATATGGTTAGAGCACTCCAACTTTGAAACGGTATAGATTTTGGCTATAATCTGGCCAGATGCGTTTTGAGATTGTTTTGGCGCCGGAGGCAATCGAAGACTTCCGGGCGTTGAAAGCCAACGTTCGGTCGACCGTCCGTGATGCTCTTGAAACGCAACTTCGTCACGAACCTATGAAAACAAGCCGGAGCCGGATCAAGCGATTGCGCGGCCTGGCGCGACCGCAATATCGACTTCGTGTTGGCGAGGTTCGGGTTTTCTATGACGTATCAGGCGAGTCCGTTGAAGTCTTGGCTATTGTTCCTAAATCGGAGGCTGCACTATGGCTGGAGCAGTTCGGAAAACCCGAATAAAAGAAGTCCCTTTGTCTGAGATCAAAGATGACCTTTCGCGATTTCTGCGTGAGGCAGGAAAGCAGGAGATTGTCATAACTCGGCACGGAAAGCCTGCGGGCGTGCTAATCGGATTCGAGTCAGAGGATGACTGGTTCGATTATAAGCTTGAGAACGACCCTCGTTTCCTTGAGCGCGTCGATCAGGCTCGAAGAAGCTTAAAAGCCGGGCGGGGTATCCGGTTAGAAGATATGCCGAAGTAAACGAGTGCTCTAACCAGCGGCTTGAGAAAGCCGCTTCGCGCTTCTCAGCCTTCACGTTATTGTGCTGTTTAACCTAGTTCCGGGCTATCCCCTTGATGGCAGCCGTAGGATCCCAGGTCACCCATTTTGCCGATCAGATCTTTGCGAAAGATATGTTCGCGATCATCCTTGGCGGCGGATGGAGCGATTTCCTTCTCGGCGAAATCCCGGGCAAGTTTTTGCGCTTCCGCGAGTTCTTCCGGCAACTCAAAGTCCATGTTGCCGTTCCTTTTGCATCAGGCTCTTGGCGATCACTAACTTTTGAATCTCCGAGGAACCTTCATAGATGCGAAGCGCGCGCACGTCGCGGTAAAGTCGTTCCATGATGTGTCCCGCCACGACTCCATTGCCGCCGTGAATTTGCAGCGCCTGGTCGACGATTCTCTGCGCCGCTTCTGTGGCAAAGAGCTTGGCGATGGACGCCTTGAGCGGCAGATCCGGCCCCTGCATGTCATGGGTCCACGCCGCTTGGTCGACGAGCAGGCGCGCCGCCTCCAAATCCGCGGCCATCTCGGCGAGCTTGAATTGAATTCCTTGAAACTCGCCGATGGCGCGCCCGAATTGACGCCGGTTTTGGCTGTACGTGATCGCCTCCGCCAATGCTCGTCGGGCGAAACCGATGGCCGTGGCACCGACGGTGCAGCGCAGGGTGTCGAGGGTCCGAAAGGCGATGTTCAATCCATCTCCTTCGCGCCCGAGCATTTGTTGCTGCGGCACAAAACAGCCGTCAAACGCCAGAACGCCGATCGGGTGAGGCGAAAGCAATCGAGTTTTTTCCGTGATCGTGAAACCGGGAGAATTGGCCGGCACGATAAAAGCGCTGATTCCCTTGGCTTTGGCTCCCGGTGTCGTTGCCGCGAACACCACGTAAACCTGGGCGACGCCGGCGTTGGAGATGAACCGTTTGGTGCCAGTCAAGCGGTAACCGCCGGTGACTCGGGCGGCCTCAGTGCGAATGGCGGAAGCATCGGATCCCGCTTCGGGTTCGGTCAGGGCGAAGGCAGCGAGGTTCTCCCCGCTCGCGAGTGCCGGCAAATATTTTTTTTTCTGGTCTTCCGTGCCGGCACTGGCGATCGGATAGCTGCCCAGCGCTTGAACGCCGAACATCACATCGGCAAGAGCCGACACCGACGCCAATTCCTCGCGGATCACGCACAGATCACGGGCCTGAACGGTTTCGCGCACGCCTCCGTATGGATCGGGGATCGCGTAAGCCATAAAGCCATCTCGGCCGAGCAACCGCGCCAGTTGGCAAGCGTCGCGCTCAAGGGTTTCTTGCCGGGGCTCCACGCTCGATAGTTTTTCGCGTGTCCACGAATGGAGTCTTTCGCGCAGGGCGCGGCGCTGTTCATCGGCTAAGAAGTCCATGATCGGCGGTCAGCCGGGAACTTCTTTTTGATAATGCAGCATCTTTCCGTGAACGAAGCCGAGCCTGCTGAAAAACTGCTGCATCTCGGTTTGGTTGTTGGTGATGAGCGTGAAGATCGTCTGGATGCCGTGGTCTTCAGCCGATTCGGAGAACTTCTCGACGAGTGCCTGGGCAACGCCGCGCCTGCGATGGGCCGGGCTCACGCCGATCATCTCGATCCACGCGACGGTGCCAGGCAGCCCGAATTCGAGTTCCCCGGCGCGGCCCAAGATGAATCCGACGACTCGGTTCTCGATCTCGGCGACGAGAGACGCCCAATGGGGGCGAATGGCCTCCGACATCTCGATCCTTTTTTCCCAGTAATGCGGTCGAGCCACACCGGTTTGCCTTTCTTCTATGTTGACAATCGCGGGCAGGTCGCTTTTTTCCATGCTCCTCACGCTAATGTCCTTGTTCATGGTTTCCTCCGACGGGATGCCTAGGAACGGTTAAATCGTAAAGGCCGTTTTTCAATGAACGCGTTGTAACCCTCTGTGAAGTCCGGTGTTTCCATACACCGCGCCTGAGCCGCCGCTTCCATTTCCAACGCGGTTTCTAAGTTGACATTCGCTTCGTATTCGAAAAGCTCCTTGGTCACGCCGAGCGCGTACAGCGGCCCATCCTTTAACCGGTTTGCCCACTTGTTAGCCTCGTCCATCAAAGTGTCGGCCGGCACGACGCGGTTGGCCAAGCCGATTCGATGCGCTTCCTGGGCATCGATAGTGTCGCCGAAATAGACAAGCTCGGCGGCTTTGCCCATGCCGACGATTCTCGGCAGCAAATACAACGCGCCCATGTCCGCGCCCGATAAGCCGACTTTCACGAATAGAAAAGCCGCCCGCGCTCTATCGGAGAAGATGCGCAGGTCCGATGCCAGCATGAGCATGGCACCGGCTCCGGCGGCGATGCCATTGACCGCGGCGATGATCGGCTTTTTTAACTTGCGCATGTTCTTCACGACGTTGCAGGTCATACGGGTAAATTGATAAAGCTCGTCGCCTTTCATCTTGAGCAACGGCCCGATGATGTCGTCGACCCGGCCGCCGGAACAAAATCCTTTGCCGGTTCCCGTAAGCACAACGACCTTGACCGTTTTATCATGGGCCATTTCCGCGGTGAATTTTTCTAGCTCGGCGTAAGTCTGAAAGGTCAGCGCATTCAGCCTGTCTGGATCATTGAGCCGTATCGTCGCGATGCCATCGTTGTTCTCCAAAACAAAGCTCGTATAACTCATGCACTTTTTCTCCTTGGAGGGTTGCTTTTGTTCTAAGTCCTTACGGCGCCGGTGACCAGGGGCAATTTTGCCATTGGATGCCGTCATCGCTCAATCGCCGGTAAAACTGGCTTTGCGCTTCTCCAAGAAAGCTCTAGTTCCTTCGGCCAGATCGTGCGTGTGGGCGAGAGCGGCGAAAGTACGAGCCTCAAATTCCAGTCCTGTCGCAAGGTCCAACTCCTGGCTCCGGTTGATCAGCATCTTGGATGCCTGTAATGCGAGGCGCGGCAGGGCCGCCAGCTTGGCAGCAAGGCCGGTCGCCACTTCCAAGCACTTGTCCACGGATACTACCTTCATTACCAGACCGATGGCGAGCGCCTCTTGGGCCGTGATCGGGTCACCGGTAAGAATCATTTCCTTCGCCTTGGCGATGCCGATCAGACGCGCCAGTCGTTGCGTGCCGCCGCCGCCGGGAAAGGCACCGATCTTGATCTCGGGCAGGCCGAAGCGCGCGGTTTCCGAAGCGATGCGGAAATCAGCCGCCAGGGCCAATTCGCAGCCGCCGCCGAGGGCATACCCGGAAACCGAGGCAATCACCGGTTGGGGCAGCGATTCAACTTGATCGAACAGAACCTGAAACTCGCGCGCCGACTACGCGCACGTCATGCCGTCGTTCCTGCCGGCGTACGACCGTTTCACCGCGGCGGTCGCGTTCAACCTGAACCCCTCGCGCATCCGCGTCGAGAAGGCGCAGGTCGACGAGGTCTACGCCTCGCAGAAGGGCCGCTACGCGCAGAAGCCCGTCGGCTCGGTGCGCCAGACGTCGCCCGTCGAGGAGCCGCAGGCCGCGACGCT
>CAMLCX010000164.1 GCA_946478635.1 uncultured Pseudomonadota bacterium | reverse complement strand
GGGCAGGGGAGCGCGCGCGAATGATCGAGCAAATGATAGGTTTGACTTAGCACCACCTGAGCATCTTTGCCGGGATAGTTTTTGTCGACGAAAGCCTGCACGAGATCGTGATCGAGATCGAACCAGGTGGCGTTGAGCGCTTGCTGGCGCTCGTAAAAGACATTTTTCTTCGATTCTTTGAGCGCGTGAATCTGCTCCGGCGCCAGAGAAACGGTTTCCGTCGCGATGCGATAGAAAGAGCGCCCCCCGGCAATGCGGTAAATTTCCAAACCTGAAGCGACCTCGAACTTGAGTAGTTGTAAATTGCCGAGGCGAACTTTCTCGCACGAAGGATGAAGTTGCGGCCGCAGCAGGTTCTGCGGCGCCTGGATCAGCGCGTGCAACTCTTCAGCATCATGCGGAATGCCGGTGACGCTCTTGTCCGGTTCCACGCCGACCAGGATCGTGCCGCCGTCGGCGTTGGCCATGCCCGAAAGCACCCGGACTATTTCGCGCCCAAGGTCTTCTTCGCGCTTTTTCTGGCCCGGCGAGCGGCGATACTCGAAGGCGCTGATAAATTCAAGAAATTGCCCGCGGTCTTGTTTAAGGAGGAGTCCGATTTCTTCTGCTTGCATGGTGCTTGAGCCGGATTATACATCGTCCGGTTGCGATTCAAGAAGAAAATTCTATTCACGAAATTTCGTTCGCAGCCTGTTTTCCACGCCGGGTCGCCGAAGTCTGGACTGGAAAGCAGGAACGCGCCGCCAATACCACGAGCTTCGATTAACCGGCCGCGTTCAAGCGCAGGATTTCAAGCACGATCCGCGCTGAAAGATGAAGATCGTTCAAATCGAGCCATTCGTTGACGGTGTGAATGTCGCGCATTCCGGTGGACAAGTTTGCGACGACTAAACCCTTGTGATTGAGCACATTGGCGTCGCAGCCGCCGCCGGTAGCGAGGGTTTTGACTTCAAGGTTTAGGTTCTTCGCCGCCGAATGCACGAGCTTGACGATGGGTGCGTCGTCAGGCACGTCCATGCGGTCGTAATCGCGGTCGATCTTCGCTTCAACCCTTGCGGTGTGGTGCTTGCCATCCAATTCGAGCGTGTGGCGCGTTGCGGCTTCTTCCAGGCACTGCCGCATATGCGTGGTCTGATGATCTAGCTTCTCTTGACTGTGGCTGCGCGCCTCGCCACGCAGGATGACCTGATTGGGCACGATATTGACCGCCATGCCGCCTTCGACGACGCCAATATTGGCCGTCGTCTCATGGTCGATGCGGCCGAGGCGCATCCGCGCGATGCCTTCGGCGGCCACTTGGATCGCGTTGATGCCTTTTTCCGGGCATACGCCGGCGTGGGCTTCAAGTCCGTGTATTCGGAATTCCATACGATTGGCCGCTGGCGCTTTAGTGAAGAGAAAGCCGACGGAATCGCTGTCGAGCACGAGACCGGTGCGCGCGCGCAAACGACTGACGTCGAGGCACTTGGCGCCGATCAAGCCGGCTTCTTCGCATATCGTGAAGACCACGTCCACCGCGCCGCACGGCAGGTTGTTTTCTCGGATCACGCGCAAGGCTTCGCAAATGATGGCGACACCGCTCTTATCGTCGCCGCCCAACACCGTGCGGCCATCGCTGCGCAAGATGTCGCCGTTGCGAATTGGCGTGATCCCCTCGCCAGGCACCACGGTGTCCATGTGCGCCGAGAGCAGTAACGGCGTGGCATTTGCCATGGTTCCAGGGAAATGGGCGATGACGTTACCAACGTTGCCGCCGACTTTCTCGCCGGCATCGTCGATGAAAACGGTTGCGCCGAGCGATTCCATCTCACGTTGCAGGCGCATGGCAACGGCGCGTTCCTTGCGCGACAAACTGTCTATTTTGATTAATTCGATGAGTAGATTGTCCAGCCGTTCGTAATTGATCAAAACGATGACCTCGCTTTTATCGTTCTACGGACTGTCCTGAAGCGCGCTCCCAAAATCGCCACGGGTGGGAGCGCCGGCTCGCGCACAATCTGCCATAGTTCGGAGGTTAAATCCAAGCGGAATCAGGGGCAAAATCGTGATGGCCGGGTGAATGAGATTGGATTTACGGACAGGGCCCATTCACAACCGGCCGTTGTCCAGGAGGGGGATCAGGTTGGTAAATTCCAATTCCGTAAAAAAGCTGCGCAGCATTACGTGATTGGGGCCGGTGAACCTGAGTTCGTCGAGACCGATGGTAAACGGCACGTCTCTTTTGACGGTAGCCAGAGTGCGGCTGAGGAATGCCGCGTCTTTCCCGTCCTCCAAAATCTTTCGCAGCCGCGCTGCGCCGCGAAGCGCCAGTGTTTCCACTTCGGTGAGCCGGTTAAACAGATTTTCCAGCGTTGCGAATTGCTGAATCAACGCCACCGCAGTTTTTGCGCCAATGCCTTTGACACCGGGAATATTGTCGACTGCGTCGCCCATCAGCCCCATGACCTGTGTCACCTGATCCGGTTGCACCCCGAACTTGGCTCGAACTTGATCAGCGCCGATCCAGCGGTCTTTGGCGCTATCCAGGAGTCTGACTTGGGCGGTTACTAACTGCATGAGATCCTTGTCGCTCGACACCACGACGACATCGCATTCCTCATCGCACATCGCGGCGCACAGTGTGGCAATAATATCGTCGGCTTCGTAGCCGGCGAGTTCGACGAGCGGGAGATTGAGACAGTCCAGAACCCGTCGAAAGTAGGGAAACTGCGCAATCAGTGCGGCGGGAGGCTCGGGCCGATTGCCTTTGTACGCTGAAAAAATTTGATGGCGAAATGTCTCGCGCCCGGCATCCAGCACCACCGCTATGTACTCGGGCTTATATTGTTTCAGAAACTTTAGCAGAATGTTGAGAAAGCCAAATATCGCATTGGTCGGCAAGCCCATGGAATTGCTGAGAGGCGGAAGAGCGTAAAACGCGCGAAAAATATACGAGCTGCCGTCGATCAAAAATAGGCGGGGGCGCGAATCGGTCACGGGTGTATTGGCAGCGAGTGCAAGGTTTAGACCCTATAAGCAGAGAACACCGCGGTCAAAAGAGCCGAGTAGAAAAATCGGGCACTGCTCTCATTTACGATTGCCAATCGGGCGGCGCCATCGCTCAGGAATTGCGCCGCGAAAAGGTATGAGTGGCAGTGCCATAAAAGGATTCGGCGGCTTCCATGAGAGTCTCCGACAGCGTCGGGTGGGGATGGACTGTTTCCGCCAGGTCGCGCACGGTGGCGCCCAGTTCGACGGCCAGCACACCTTCGCTGATCAGTTCGCCGGCTCGGGCGCCGGCGATACCGACGCCGAGAATTCTTTCCGTGTCGGGCTCAATGACCAGTTTGGTCAAGCCGTCGGGCCGATCGAGAGTAAGCGCGCGCCCGGAGGCGCCCCATAATAGCTTGGCCACCTTGATTTCGATATTTTTGGCTTTGGCTTCGGTTTCGGTCAGACCGCACCAGGCCACTTCGGGATCCGTGTAGACGACCGCGGGAATCACCACGTTTTCGAAAGTGCTGGCTTCGCCGAACATCGCTTCGACGGCAATCCGCGCCTCCTTGCTGGCGCGGTGCGCAAGCAGTATGCCGCCATTGGCGTCACCAATGGCGTAGATATTCGGATCGTCGGTCTGCTGCTGGGCGTTGCATTGAATAAATCCTCTATCGTCTTTGAGGACTTTTGTGTTTTCGAGCCCGAGATCGGCCAGATTGGGCACCCGGCCGACGCTCACGAGCACGCGATCGTAGATCTCTTCCCGCGGCTGCTTGTCGATTTCCATGGTGACTTTGATCTGCTTGCCGGCCGTGGCCATTTTTTGCACTTTGGTGTTCACGCGAATTTCTTTGAAAGCTTTTTGCGCCGCCCGCGCCACCGGACGGACGAGATCAGGATCGACGCCTGTGAGTATCGAAGGCAGCGCCTCCAGTACGACGACGCTACTGCCCAGCGCCGCGTACACGGTGCCCAGCTCCATGCCGATATAACCCCCGCCGACCACCAGCAGATCCTGCGGGATGTCCGGCAGCTCCAAGGCTTCAGTCGACGTCATCACGCGTTTGTTGCCGAGATCAAAGGCGTTGGGCATCGCCGGCTTGGAGCCGACCGCGATGATGGCTTTTTCGTAGCGAATAAACTTTTGTCCTTCACTGGTCTCAACCCGCAGCGTCTGCGAGTCCTCGAAGTGGCCGCGCCCGTGCACCACTTGCACACCGCGCTGCTTTGCCAATCCGCTTATGCCCTGGCCAAGCTTGTCCAAAATCGATTCTTTCCATGCGCGGAGTTTGTCGATATCGACTTTGGGCTGGCTGAATTCGATGCCGCGGTGGGCGGATTCTCGCGCTTCGCGCAGAACTTCAGCGGCGTGAAGCAGGGCCTTCGAGGGAATGCAGCCGACGTTCAAACAGATCCCGCCAAGGCGAGAATTCTGTTCCACCAATGTTACTTTTTTACCCTTGTCAGCGGCATAGAAAGCCGCCGCATATCCGCCCGGCCCGGCGCCAAGAACGACGATTTCGGTGCTGATCGGTTCCATAGGAAGTTACTTGAGTTTTAAGTCCGCTTCATCGAAGGATTCCAGACCGGCGATCACGTCTTTCAAAAATCGCACGGCATCGGCACCGTCCAAAACGCGGTGATCGTAGGCCAGGCAAAGCGGCAGAATCGTTCGAATGGCAATTTTGCCGTCAACGGCGACCGGTTTCGCTTGGCCCTGGCCGACCCCCAAGATCGCAACTTGAGGCGCGTAGATAATCGGGGTGAAATGGCTGCCGCCGATGCTCCCTTGATTCGAGATCGTAAAGGTACCGCCTTGCAGTTCTTCGATGGAAATTTTGCGCTGGCGCGTTTTCTCGGTCAGGGCATGAAGCTCTTGGGAAAGCTGCAAGAGATTTTTATGATCGACGTCACGCAGAACCGGCACGATCAGGCCGCCTTCCGTGTCGACGGCGACGCCGATGTGACAGTAGTCTTTATAGATAATCTCTGGCGCGGTGTTGTCCAGGCTTGCGTTGGCGCGCGGATGTCTTTTTAAAGCGCGCCCGAGGACGAAGAGCAAGAATGAAGTGAGCGTGAGATGCGCGCCTTTTTTTTCGTAGGCGGGCCCATGTTTTTTGCGCAGCGAAAGCAGGGAAGTAATGTCGGCGTCGTCAAACTGGTTGATCTTGGGAATCGTCGTCCACGACTCCACCATGCGCCGGCTCACGGTGCGCCGGAGCGGCGACATTTTCTCGCGGCGGACGGGACCCCACTTGGCGAAATCGATCGTTTCAGCCGGCGCTGGAGTTGTTGCTGCGGCAGGTTGCATCGCCTCGCGCGGTCCCGCGGAAATCTGCTGCAACCGCTGGATATAGGCGCGGACGTCCGCCAGATTGATTCTGCCGCCGGCTTCACTGCCTTGGATTCGCGTCAGATCGATGCCGAGCTCGCGCGCGATCTTGCGTATGGACGGCGGCGCCGGCGGCGGCGCGCCGCTCTTCGATTGGTAGTGAAAATCGTCAGTGGGCCTAGCTGCGGTTGAAGATGCTGGCGCGGTGGGCACCGGTTGGACGCTTGGCAGCGGGGCAGCGACCGGTGCATTGATGGGGCTTTCCGGCTGTTTTGGAGGCGGGGCAGCACCGCCGCTCTCCATCGAGATCAGCACCTGGCCGACGCTTACTTCGGCGCCCTGACTCACGTGAATCTTTGTGACCACGCCGGAGCTCGGCGCGGGAATGGAGCCCACCGCCTTTTGGGTCTCAAGCTCCATGATGGACTGGTCTTTTTTTACTTCCTGGCCCACCGAGACGAGGATACTGACAACGGTGCCGCCTTCTACACCTTCAGCGAGCTGGGGAAGTTTTACGTCCATGAAGAATCGGTGCTGAGCTTGATGCGATTAAACGTAATGGGGAAATGCTTTTTCGGGATCGATAGCAAGTTTCTTGATCGCCTCTTCGACAATTTGTGCCGGCAATGAGCCCTTTTGGTTGAGGGCGTAAAGCGTTGCCAAGGCGGTCATTTCAGCGTCGACTTCAAAAAATCGTCGGAGGTTTTGCCGGGTATCGCTGCGCCCGAAGCCGTCGGTGCCGAGCGTCGTCAGCCCACCTGGTACCCAGGGCGCAATTTGATCGGGAACCATTTTCATATAATCGGAAACCGCGACAAACGGACCGTCCTCGTCCTGCAATACCGACGCTAGATACGATTTTTTTGGCGCTGCAGTTGGATGGAGCATGTTCCAGCGCTCGGTTCGGAGCGCGTCGCCGCGCAAGAGCTTGTAGCTGGTGGCGCTCCAGACATCCGCTGCCACATCAAATTGCTCGGCGAGAATCTCTTGTGCTCGCAACGCTTCGCGCAATAACGGACCGCTGCCGAAGATATGCGCTTTGAACTTTCTTCCCGGGGCCGCGGCTTTCAGCTTGTACAACCCTTTGAGAATACCTTCTTCCACGCCTTCAGGCATCTCCGGCATCGGGTAGCTCTCGTTGTAGAGCGTTAGATAATAAAAATGATCTTCGCCTTCAGCATACAACCGGCGCAGCCCATCTTTGATAATCACCGCGATCTCGTAGGCGTATGCGGGATCGTAGGTCAAAAGCGTCGGAACCGTGCTCGCCAACAAATGGCTATGGCCGTCTTGATGCTGCAAGCCTTCGCCGTTTAGGGTTGTTCGTCCCGCTGTCGCTCCGAGCAGAAAGCCTTTGGCTTTGCTGTCCGCCGCGGCCCAGATCAAGTCTCCGATGCGTTGGAAACCAAACATGGAATAGTAAAAGTAGAATGGAATAAGGTTTTGTCCGAGGGTCGCATAGGAAGTGCCGGCGGCAATGAAAGAGGACATGGCGCCGGCCTCGGTAATGCCTTCCTCGAGTATTTGGCCGTCCTTCGCTTCGTTGTAGTAAAGCAAGGTTTCTCGGTCCACGGGTTCGTAGAGCTGGCCTTTCGGCGAATAAATCCCGACTTGGCGGAACAGGGAGTCCATGCCAAACGTTCTCGCTTCGTCGGGAATGATCGGTACGATCAGCTTGCCGATTTCCTCGTTGCGAAGAAGTTTGGAGAGAAGTCGCACTGCGGCACCCGTAGTCGACAAGGATTGCTCGCCGGATCCTTTGAGCGATTCCGCGTATTCGGCCGCTGCGGAAACGTCCAGCGGTTTTGCGCGCACCTTTCGCTCGGGGAGGAAACCGCGCAACTGCTTGCGCCGCCCGAGCAAATATTGGGTCTCGGGGCTATCCAGCGGCGGGCGGTAGAAGGGCGTCTCAACGACTTCTTCATCGGGTAGAGGAATGTCGAAACGAGTACGAAATTCGCGCAGCTCGCGCTCATTGAGTTTCTTTTGCTGGTGTGTGATGTTTCGCCCCTCACCCGCTTCGCCGAGGCCGTAACCCTTGACTGTCTTGGCGAGGATGACCGTGGGAGATCCCTTATGCTCAACTGCGGCTTGATAGGCCGCGTATACTTTTTTCGGATCATGGCCGCCGCGAAGAAGCTTGCGGATCTGATCATCAGTCAAATGATTGACCATTTCCAAGAGCTCCGGATATTTGCCGAAAAAGTGCTTGCGCGTGTAGCTTCCCGGTTCGACGGAATATTTCTGATAATCTCCGTCGACCGCTTCTTCCATCCGCTTGAGCAGCAGTCCCTTTTCGTCCGCGGCGAGGAGCGGATCCCAATCGGATCCCCAGATGACTTTGATGACGTTCCAGCCGGCGCCGCGAAAAAGCGCCTCGAGTTCCTGAATGATTTTGCCGTTGCCGCGCACCGGTCCGTCGAGCCGCTGCAGATTGCAATTGATGACCCAGATGAGGTTGTCGAGGCTCTCCCGGGCCGCGACCGTGAGCGCGCCGGTCGATTCGGGCTCGTCCATCTCTCCGTCGCCGGGGAAGCACCAAACCTTCGGTTCTTCGGCGGTGAGGAGACCGCGGCTCTTGAGATAACGAATGAAGCGCGCCTGATAGATCGACATGATCGGAGCCAGCCCCATGGAAACCGAGGGGAACTGCCAAAAATCAGGCATCAAATAAGGATGTGGATACGAGGAAACCCCGCCCACCGGAGAGAGTTCTTGGCGAAAGTGGTGCAGCTTGGGCGCATTGATGCGCCACTCGACGTAGGCGCGCGAATAGGTGCCCGGCGATGCGTGACCTTGAAAGTAGACCATATCGGCGTAATGATCACCGCCGCTGCCGCGGAAAAAATGGTTAAAGCCGACCTCATAGAGAGTCGCCGCCGACGCGTAAGTTGAAATATGCCCGCCAATGTCCGGATGAATGCGGTTCGCTTTGACGACCATCGCCATGGCGTTCCAACGGACGTAACTCTTGATGCGTCGTTCGATTTCACGATTGCCAGGGTAGGGAGGCTCTTTGTCCGGCGGGATCGTGTTGATGTAAGGCGTACTAACGGTTTGAGGGATCTTCAGGCCCGAGTCGCGCAGGCGTTCGTTCAATTCTTCGAGAAGCAACGATGCTTGTTCAGAGTGCTCATTCTTTAAAATGTATTCGAGAAGATGCTCAAGAGACGAGACCCACTTATGGCGATCGTTTTTCGTCGCCTTGCCATTTTCGTGCTCACCGATCAAGCTAGCAGGGTCGTGCGGTTTTTTCTTATCGAGATCCATCCACCCTCGCTAAATCAAACAGACAACAAAATACGACTAAAATCAACTGAGCGTCATGAAATTTCTTGATTTGAGTTTCGCCAAACCCGCCGCCAATCTCGCCTGCGACGAAGCATTGCTCGAACTCATGGAAAGTAATCCAGCCAGCGATGATTGTTTGCGCGTTTGGGAAGCAGGACAACATTTTGTGGTTCTGGGACACTCCAATCGGTTGATGTGGAATGCGAATCTCGCCGCATGCAATGCCGATCAGATACCGATTCTACGGCGCATCAGCGGCGGGGGGACGGTGCTTCAAGGTCCGGGCTGCCTCAATTACTCGCTGATCTTAAATACGGACGGGCACCGACTGAAGAATATCAAAGACACATTTGCCTTTGTCCTGGAGCGCCATCGCGGTGTGGCCGAGGAGCTTTGTGGCGCCACGTCGCGCATCGAAGGTATCAGCGATATTACCCGTGACGGTCTAAAATTTTCCGGCAATGCACAATATCGGAAATCACATTTTGTGCTCGTGCACGGCACGTTTCTCTTAGACTTTGATTTAGTCCTGATTGAGAAATATTTGCCCGTGCCCGCTGGGCAACCGGAATATCGCAAAGGCCGCGCCCACTCAAAGTTTATCACGAACTTGCGCGTCGATCCCGCATCGTTGTGCGAGCGGTTGAAAAACGCTTGGGAGGCGCGGGACTTGTATGAGGATTTGCCGTTGGCGCGCATCGATCAGCTTGTTCACGATCGATACGGGTGCGCTGAGTGGTCGGAAAAATTCTAACCCAGCCGGGTATCATCGAGGGTTGTTCGGGAAGAAAAATGGTGGCGGTGGTAGGAGTCGAACCTACGACGCCGCGGATATGAGCCGCGTGCTCTGACCAACTGAGCTACACCGCC
>CAMLCX010000163.1 GCA_946478635.1 uncultured Pseudomonadota bacterium | reverse complement strand
GGAACCTTGTCGGGCGGCACGAACTTCGGTGCAGGCTTACCGGCAGGGCCGAGCGAACGTATGAATTTGTACATCGCGCGCACATCAGCCTCCGACATCGCATTCAGCGAGAAATACGGCATGGGAGGACGTCGCTGCATCTCCTTAGCCACCTGAACCCATTGCGCTTCTGTGATTTCCTGAAAGTAGAGCCGCAAGTTGGTCGGATAAGTCGTACCCCACGGTCCGCGCCAACCCGTTACGCCGCCGGTCAGCCAGTCCTTTTGAGGAGTTTTGCCGCCGGACAACAGGAAACCCGGCGTGTGACAATCATTGCAGCCCGAGATCGCCACGACATAGCGACCGCGCTCGGTCTCCTTATCAGTGGCGGTTTTGGCGCTTGATCTTGCCGGCGCGTCGGCCGCGATTGATGCCGCACAAAATGCAGCCCACGCGACGGCCGCAACGATCCGAAAGATGCTTCGTGTTCCCATCTAACCCTCCGTCACCTCGCGAATGGCTGAATGCCTTGTACACCAAGTGATAAGAACTTGTCCAGCTGGATAGTTCTTTCGACAGCATCCGACCAAGGGCTTCCCTTCCGCGAAACTCATAGAGAAAGAACTGGTGGAATCAGCCAGAATCGAAAAAGGAAATGTGCGGTCACTCAGGTTCACCGGCCCCGGCACTTTTAACGCCGATCACAAATTAAAGTGAAGGGTTCTGCAGCTGAATCTTTAACTATACGGTACCCACGTTAGTCGGCATAAACGCCGGCTTTCTTGATGATCGGGCTCCATTTATCGATCTCGGCTTTGAGGAAGGCGCGCAGCGCCGCCGGTGTGGCACGGTTTTCGACAACGGGTTCAGTGCCTAGTTCTACGAAGCGATGTTTGACGTTATCGTCTTTTAGGGCGAACTGAAGAGCATTGGTCAGCTTGTCGATCACCGGCTTCGGAGTGGCTTTCGGCGCATAAAGACCATGCCAGATCGAAACCTCAAAACCTTTTAGCCCAGCCTCATCCATGGTCGGGACGTTGGGTAGCGAAGCGACGCGTTTTTTGGTCGTCACGCCGTACACTTTGATTTTCTCAGCCTTGATTTGACTGGTCGTATTCGTAGTCTGGTCGCACATAAAGTCCACCTGGCCGCCGAGAAGGTCGTTCATGGCCGGGGCTGTGCCGTTATAAGGAACGGTGGTAACGTCGGTCTGAATAGCGCTCATAAACAGCATACCGCAAAGATGCGAAGCGGCGCCCAGACCTGCGTTGGCATAATTTACTTTGTCCTTGTTCGCCTTCACGTAAGCGATTAGCTCCTTGAGATCTTTGGCGGGAAAGTCTTTTCTCGCCACCATTGTCATGGGCACTTCGTTGATTAGGCCGATGGGCTCGAAGTCTGTCATTGGGTTATACGGAAGCTTGCGGTAAAGCGCCGGAGCGGTGGACATACCGATATGATGTATCAAGATCGTGTAGCCGTCTGGCGCCGCCTTGGCCACCCGGTTGGCGGCGATGGTTCCGCCGGCGCCGCCGACATTCTCGACGATGACCTGTTGCTTGAGCGCCTTGGTCATTGGGGCAGCGACCAGCCGTGCGACCGTATCCGTGGGCCCGCCAGCGGCAAAGGGCACTACCATCGTGATTACCTTATTTGGGTATTCCTGCGCGCCCGCCGGCGACATAGAAATTAGAAATAATCCTGCAATCATGCCCGAAACTCGCATTCTCATGGTGGCGCCTCCCCTTTGAGACTCTTCCATTCTATTCGACGTTCAACCTGCCTTTTCCCTTTGCGATACAACCAACGGCGTTCCGATGCACATCGATTTTCTCGATCGTCGAGTACCGGCACGTCTTGAGCGACATCCATAGCACAGTTGGTGCCACCGTAAAAATGCCAATGCTTCAATGGGAACCCGGCCGATTTCGCACTTTCAAGAAAGTCGAGCGCTGAATTTTCCGCTACTGACAAAGACGACATCTCGGCAGTGCTCGAATTCGAACCGGTCAAAGACGCGGAATCCCTCACGTCCAAGGTCATCAACAACAGTATCGCCGATAAGTTGGCCAAAGAAGGCTCTATCGAAAGGGCCTTTGCCTAGACTCCTCGCTGGCGATGCCGTTGACGACGGCATCGTGCGGCGATAGAAAAAGAAGGATTCATCGATCGCGTCTATCCCTAGAATTCAATGAACCAAATATCGAGGCAAAGCTGGACTATTTTCGCGCAGGCGGCCGCCATGGCGGTCGTTCTGATTTTGAGATTACCCGCGCATGCCCAGGAATTGAAAAAGGTGCGCATCGGCTACCCCGCATTCAGCCTCACCTTCCTAACGTTCTTTGTCGGCAAAGACGCCGCCATCTATAAGAAGCATGGTCTTGACGTCGATCTGGTGCAGATGGCCGGCGCGGTGCAAACCTCGGCTCTGGTCGCCGGCGAAATCGACTATCTTACGGGCATCACCAGCCCGCTGGTCGCCGCCGCGCGCGGCCTGCCGTTCAAGGGCATCATGATCACTCATGAGAAGACGCTTTTCTGGATCATCGCCAATCCGGACATCCGCCGCATGGAAGATCTTGTCGGCAAGACCGTCGCGGTGGATCGCCTGGCCACGCTGCAAGACATCGTCGCTCGAGATCTGGTGAAGCGAAAAGGCGTCAATCCCGACCAGGTGACCTTTATCCAGACCGGCTCAGTGTCCAACAGCGTGCAGTCGCTCAGCCAGGGATCCGTCGCCGCGGCGCTGCTCTCCTTGCCGCACAATTTCGTGATGACGCAAAAGGGTTATCGCGAGCTCGGCTCGGCGTCGGAATCAACCAACGGTCCGCCTCCGGCGGCATCGCCACTCATGAAAACAGGCTTAAAAAGGATCCCGCGGGGGTGAAGGCGGTGGTCCGGGCGACCTTCGAGGCGATGGAATTCAACCGCAAAGAAAAAACCTGGATGGTCAATTACATTCAGAACAAATGGAAGCTCACCCCCAAGGTCGCTGAAGAATCCTACCGCGTCTGGTTGAACGGTTTTACCGCCGACGGCAAGATTCCGCTCAAAGATCTGCAGGAAATCTACGACGAGGCGTTTGCCGCCAAGCTGATCCCCAGTGCCGTGCCCGTGGCCAAAGTCATGGATTATACTTGGGTCGATGAAGTCCTCAAGGAAAAACGATAACTGAAAAGGAGTTGCAATGGCGAGCCAGGCATTTGTCGATTCGGTGATGAAGGAGATCATTCAGCCGGGCGTCGAGCAGTTGATGGCGCTTCCCTACTTCACCGAGTTGCGCGCCGGCAAACTCTCCGCCAAGAGGCTTCAAGGTTGGGCGCTGCAGCATTACCTGCACAATGTCGCCTTGCTCAAAGGTTTCGCCCTGTGCATGGTCAAAAACAGCCACGACCCCGATTTGTTTAAATACTTCCTTTACCAGATGAACGAAGAGCAGTATCACCCCGACCTGGCAAAAAAGTTTGGCCTCGCGATCGGCCTGCAGGACGAAGATTTCGACAAAACTCTGCCGGTCTTTGAGTGCCTGGCGCACACGAGCAAGACGATCCATGGCATGCTGCTCGGCTCAGCCTCCGAAAATCGCGCGTCTGCATTGGTCAACGAGACCATGGTCTGCCGCTATTCGGAAGAGCATATCAACGCCCTGCGCCGCCATTACGGCATGAGTGACAAGGAAATCCAGTTTTTCACCGTTCATGCGGTCGCCGATCAGGAACACACCGCGATGGCGAGCGAAGTGATCGCCAAGCATGCTCAATCTGAACGCCAGCAAGAGCTCGTGCGTGAATCGGCGCGCAACATGGTGCGCTTCAAAGTCGCCAAGTTCGAAGGCATCTACAACGCCTACGCGTAGCGAGGAAAGAAAATTGGAGTGCTGGAGAGATGGAGTATTGGAATAATGGGTTTTTAGAAGTCTCGCACTCCATTTCTCCAGCTTAAATCCTGCGCAACCTTTATCGGAGTTAATCCATGACACTGTTATCCCTCGACCTCGGCTGCGGCGACTACGACATCGTGCGGCCGCTCAAGGACGGGCTCGTGCACGCCGAAGGGATGGAGATCAACTTCGTCACCATCAATCGGCCCCCGGAAGTGCATTGGCGCATGGGAGTGCATCACGAATTCGACGCTGCTGAGATGTCTTTCGGCACTTTCGTCGCGGGAAAAGCGCGCGGCGATTTTCCTTTTATAGGCATCCCTGCGTTTGTCTATCGCAAGTTTCGCCATTCGTGCGCCTACGTCAACGTGGATGCCGGCATCAAGGGTCCGGCAGACCTGAAGGGCAAGCGCGTCGGCGTGCCGGAGTGGCAGATGACCGCCACGGTTTGGTTGCGCGGATTCATTCAAGACGATTTCGGCGTGGCGCCGCGGGATATGCACTGGTTTACCGGCGGTCTGGAATCATCCGAGCGCAAAGAGAAAGTCTCTTTGCAATTGCCTCCGGATATCAAGATCGAAAACATACCTGCCGGGAAAAACCTCTCGGATATGCTGGTTGCCGGCGAAATCGATGCCTTGCTAACGGCTCAGGTCCCGGCGCCCTTCGTCAAACGCGCGCCGCAAGTCAAGCGACTATTTCCCAAACCGCGCCAGGCGGAAACCGAGCATTTCCGGCGCACCGGAATTTTTCCGATCATGCATGTCATGATCATTCGCGAGGGATTCTACCGAAATCACTCATGGGTCGCGCAAAGCCTTTACAAAGCTCTGCTCGAATCGAAGAACTATTGTATCAACGCGATCTATAGAAACGATGCGATTCATTCGGCGCTGCCATGGACAGGCCAGCACGCCGACGAAGTAAAAGAGCTCATGGGCAACGATTTTTGGCCCTATGGAGTCGAGCCCAACCGCAGAACCCTCGAAACCTTTCTTCGCTACGGTGCCGAACAAGGTTTGACGGCCAAAAAATTAGCGGTCGAGGATCTCTTCAGCAAAGAAACGCAAGATACTTTCCACGTATAAGCCGGGCTTTGAATTTTTCTGGCCCTGATAGGACGCGTCAGGATTTCCTTATGATTTTGATGGAAGCAGTCACCCGCTAGAGCTTTCAGTATCCATCCGCTTTCGGGAAATATTTAGGATAATCGTTCCACTTCACCGCGGCCTTCCTGTACCCAACCTCACCGATGACGGCTTTTCCGGTACGGCATATTTGACCGAACCCGGCGGCAGCAGGCTAAGGCCGGTCTGCGCTGCCTCTGATCGTCATCGGACTTTTACAGACAACCGATGACAAAGCGGTAAACCACACCTAACTCTAGGCCCGGCACGGCTCCTGCTCTACAGAACTGCGACGGATTGATAGACAACGTGACGAAGGCAACACACATTCGTTTAAAAAATAATCGACGGGGGATTGTATGCTAGTTCGCTACTTGAATCGTCTAAGAAATAGTAACGAAGGAGGGACGGAAATGAAATCAGCAGAAGGCGAAATGGCTAAACCAAGTTATTGGCAGCTTATTTTCTTACAAAGCAAGGTCAACGGCGGGAATTACACCGGCGAGGAGTTGCCGGGTCGTAATTGGGATTGGCCGAAAGACACTTATCTACAACGGCGCTTGCATCAAGCAAAGTATCTCCAGGTTCCGGAAAACTCGAGACTCAACTAGTATGCCGCGTCCCGCGCTGCCTCCTTCAGCACAGCTCCCACGGGACAGCGGCCGCCACTGAGCCCCCCGTCACGTTCAGTGGCAGAGGCCAGACTCGAAAGAGTCTGGCCTCTTTTTAAACTGCTTTACGGATCCTTCGCGACACCGGGAAAACACAACTTTGGAAGGTAGCGAGGCTCGAGCGAACAGCTCGGGCCTCGCTCTATTTTAACTCTCACCTGGCGGCGCCGATGGCATGCGGGATGACGATTAGGTAAACAGTTCATTTCGCCATTTCTTCTTGAGCGCCGCTTGCCGTTCCATGCTGATTTCCGCAGCCGGCGGAAATTTGTCACGCCACTCGTAGGGCCGGCAGGCGTCGATAATCATGCGCGAACTGAAGCCCTTGCACTCGCGCGGAATGATCGGATCGAGCGGCCCGCTCCAGCAGCGCCGCAATATTTCGGCGGAATCGACCGGATCGGCGCGGCTGCACATGGCCCAGAGCACGTCGTTGATATCGTAAGCGTCGATATCGTCATCGACCACGACGACATATCGGCCTAAATAAGCAGCTCCCTGGCACTGGCTTGTGACCAGGGCGGCTTGGCGCGCGTGCCCGGGATAACGCTGGTGAATCGAAATCACGGTTAAGAATCGGCGAAAGTAACTCGCCACCGCTTGGACGTCCGGCACGCCGGCTTTTTCAACTTGATCGCGGATATACGCCGCGCGCAAAAGTTCATAGCAATGCTCGGCGCGTGCCGTCGGACGATATTCGGGCGATGCCGTGATGATCGGATCGTTGCGGTGATAGAGCCGGTGCACTTTGATCAGCGGCTCGAATTTTTCGCCGCTCGCATAGTAACCGGTCCATTCGCTGAACGGCCCTTCTTCTTTTCCTTGATCGGGCAGGAACTCGCCTTCGATCGCGATTTCGGCGTAAGCCGGAATCGGCAAACCGGTGTATTCTCCGCGGATCACTTCCACCGGTTCGCCTTTGATACCACCGACGGCGTCGAACTCGCTTCGCCCGTAGGGCTCCGGCCGAGTGGCGATCATGTGCAGCAGCGGATCGACACCGAAGCAGGCGACCACGGGACAGGGTTTGCCCTGATCGAAATATTTTTGCCGGTGCATGCGGCCATGTTTGCCGGGGGAAATATTCATGCCCATGGTGTCTCGATCGTGGACCATGACGCGGTAACAGCCGACGTTGACCCAGCCCTCCTCCGGATCGCGCGTGATCACCACGTGGCCCGTGCCGATGTAGCGACCGCCATCGCGCTCGTGCCAGCGCGGCACGGGAAACTTGAACAGGTCGATATCCGCGCCGGTCGAGATATTTTCCAGCACAGGACCGCTGCTGACGGTGACGGGCGGAATAGACGCCGGCTTCGCCAAGCGCTCGCGCCAGGCTTGAATGAAACCTTCGCGAGTGATGTCCAAGGGCAGATTGGTCGTCAGCGCGGACCGCTTGAGGCTCTCGAAGAAGCCGACAAGAATCCGGTATCCCGCCGGATAATCCTTGATTCGATCGAAGAGAAGCGCCGGGCTGTTCTCTTTGTGTTTGGATGCGAGCGCGGACAGTGCGCCGATTTCCAAATTCCAATCGGCGCCGTCGATCTTTTTGAGCTCGCCCATCTGCTCGACTCTCTCGATCCATTCTCTTACGTCTTTGTAGCTCATACACCTGTCCTCCGGCTGAACCAGCACTACGAATTTGCATCCGCCTTTGCAAGTGAGCCGGGTAATTGATACATCCGACGTTCGAGGAAATGAGATGAAACGAGCATGGATTGGATTTCTGTTAACGCTTGTCGTGATGCTTGCCGCATCGTCCAAAGCATCGGCGCAGGAAAAAGTCATCGTCTCCCATACGACGCGCGGGTCGCTGTCGATCGGTCCGCTGCTCTACGGCATCGAGCGAGGATTTTATCGAGATGAAGGCATCGATCTCCTGTACGTTTCGATTCGCGCGGACCTGGGCATCAAAACCCTTATCACCGGCGACGTCGACTATCTCTATAGCGTCGGCACCATCATCCGCGGCGCGGCGCTCGGCCTGCCGGTGAAAACTCTCAGCTTCGATTTTGCCAGAGTGATGCACTTTCTCATGGCTCGTCCGGAGATCACCTCGGCGGCCATGCTGAAAGGAAAACGGGTGGGAGTCAGTTCCTTCGGCGCCACCGGCGACCTGGCCGCCAGGGTCGCCCTGCAATCCATCGGTCTCGATCCGGCGCGTGACGTGAGCATCGTGACTTTGGGCTCGGACACACTGCGTTATGCCGCCTTGCAGGCCGGTACCGTACATGCGACGCACATGCCGCTGCCGTTCAATATCCAGATGAAGAAAGACGGTTATCGCGAGCTCTTCTACGCCGGCAAAGTTTTACAGAGGCCGTTGACGGGATTGGCGACGACGATGGACAAAATCAAAAAGAATCCGCGGCAGGTGCAGCGCATGGTGCGCGCTTTCCTTCGCACCACGCGCTCGCTCAAGAGCGAGCGAAACGAGTTTCTCGCGTTCGCCCAAAAGAAGTTCGGCTTCACAAAAGATGTGATCGAGGAAGCCTACAAAGTCATGACCGACGCTTTATCGAACGACGGCTTCGTCGAGGACAGCGTTCTGCAAAACGCCATCGACGAAGCCAAGGCCATGGCCAACGTTGCAAAGCCGGTTAGCCACGCCGACGTCGTGGATTATAGTTTTCTTCGCGAAGCAATAAAGCAAAAATAACAAGGGGCGGTTTTCAAACCCGCCCAGGCAACGGCCGGATTTGACCACCGCGCGCGTAAGCCGGCAGGTCGCGGATCATTTCATCGCCTCCGTCGCGAGGGAAAAGTCAAAAATCTTCTCGGTTGAAACGGATTCTTTGATGCGCAGCGCGTCGCGGCCGATTTCGACGATCTCTTTGGTTGCATCCGCGCTCAACCGCCCGCCGTTCAACACAAACGGCGCATCGTCATCGTACATGCGCCGCGCCAGCTGTGCGTCTTTGATGCCAAGACGCTTCTGTATGTAAGGAAGCATGATCTCCGGACTCTCCTGATAGGCCTTGAGCCCGCGGTTCCATGCGCGCAGAAACCGCACCAACTTTTCTCGTTTCTGTTTGATATGGATATCGGTCGAGACCACTCCAGTCTGCAAATACCGCATGTAGTCGCGGCCGCGGCCGAAAACTTTGTAGCCCTTCTCCTCGGCGAGATAAATCGACGGCGGCGTCATCATGGCGCCCGCGACCCTGCCGGAAAATAAAGATTGCAGCCGCGCCGGCGTATCCATGCTCAACAAGGTCACGTCCTTCTGTGCGTCCAATCCTTTGGCTTGGAGGATCCGGCGCGTCATCACCGCGGCCGTGCCATCGAGCGACCCAACGGCGATCGATTTGCCTTTAAGCTCGGCGGGCGAATTCGCCGCTGGCGCGACGATGAGCTCATGGATCGGCCGATCGCGGGTGACCGAAATTATTTTCACGGGGACGCCGCGCAAGGCCGCGGAAAAGCCGCTGCCCGCGTGGCAGGTGACATCGATCTCACCCGACATGAGACTGCTGACGCCGACGATGCCGCGCACCACGAGAACTTCCAAATCCAACCCTTCCTGCGCAAAAAAACCTTTCTCCTGGCCATAGTAGAGCGGCACGTAGCTCAGCGTCGGTCCGGGTATGCTGATAAAAAAGCGCTCCGCGGCCGTTGCTTTGCCTACAAGAAAAAACAGTGTCAGCAAGAGAACCCGTGCCAGCAGTCGATTACGTGCCATGATGCCTCCTCCTTATTTTCTAGAGGGCTTCTCGTTCTTGCGCCGGACGCCTTCTTCGAAAGGGGCGGCCGCGTAGACAACCCGCCCGCCCACGACCGTGAGCAGCGACTGGAGTGAGCGGATCTGCTCCTCCG
>CAMLCX010000162.1 GCA_946478635.1 uncultured Pseudomonadota bacterium | reverse complement strand
TATTCGACGCGCTCGCCGGCGGCGACTTTGCGCACGATTTCGATATATTCGCGCGCCCGCTTCAGCGGCCGATCGAACACGCCGCCGTGCCAACCCGCGATAGCCTTATTGGCAACGCCGAGACCGAGAAGCAAACGGCCGCCGGAAAGATCTTGTAACGTGGCCGATTGAATTCCCAAAGTCACCGGGCTCCGGCCGTAAATATGATAGATCGCCGTGCCGAGCTTGATGGTTTTCGTCCGGCTTGCCACCGCCGAAAGCATGACCAAAGGATCGGTGCTGTTCGATTCGCCTTTCCAGAATGCGCCGAAGCCGACCTGCTCCGCCAAAACGACCAGCCCCGGCACGTCGGCCGCGGGGTAGTGTGCCGCCGAATTGATTTCCACGTCATAGATCATCGCGATTCCCTTCTGCTCTTTTGTTTTTTTTGAAAGCTGAACCGGTGCGCCAAAACCTCCGTAAACTAGCCAGCGCAAATTTTGAAGTCAATCGCCGGCGAGTCTCGGTCTCAGGGTTGCGTCGCTCTGGCCTTGTGTACGAGCGCGTCGAGGTCAGTTTTTAGTTTTTGGCTCCGGTCAATGAACTGATCCACGGTGATGGTCGGCAACAAGCCCACATCGATCGGCTTCACGATGCCCGTGAAGTCCATCACATTGGAAAACTTACTCCGGCTCGCAAAGTCAGAGATCGCACTTACGCCGGCCATGGCCACGCTGACCGCGAGCGCCGCCCAAAAGCGCGAACGCCGCCGCAGTGCTGTGGCGAATTTGAGATGACCGTAGACCAGCGCCGCCAGTATCATTCCCGAGCCGAAAAGACCTGCGATCCAGATGATCGGGATAGATGGGAAGAAAAACTCCGTCCATTCAGACGAGGCGCCAAGCGCAAAAGAACCGACAATCGCACCGCAAGCGACGACGGCATGCTCGGGAAAATGAAACCGGCTAACGATGATTCGGCTCGCCAGGGCCCATAAACCCGCCCAGACCAGCAGCATCGCGAAGGTAGTCAGTGGTTCCGTGACGATCGCCGCAACAGTCGCGCGATCCACAGTGGTCAAATACGCGTCCAGGCAGAGCAGCGTGAAAATCGCCGCGCCCGCGGTCGCGGCGACATACGGAGAGCTCAACCGCGATTTTCCGCCGTCGCGGTCCGCCAGGGTCGGAGAAAGGGGATGATCGACACTGCAGTAACGAAGGTGTGTATGGCCGACGCGAAACTCGCTGCCGGAGTGAATCTCCAAGCTCGACACCCGCTCTTCTCCGCTGTCGCCGCGCAAGCCGTTGACACTGTCCAGGTCGCGCGCGATCAACCGCCCCTGTTCGTCCGGCCCGATCGCGAGATGCAAGGGACAAACATAGGGGTCGTTGAGAATGACGTCGTTGGCGTAAGCACGACCGACCTTGATCGGCAGTGAGTCAACGGGAATTCGTTCGATCACGGCGCCTTTGCCGTCCAATATTTCAATGAAGCCTAGTGGTGCCACTTGACGTTCTCCATGTAGCGTCGCGTCAGCAGCTGAACATTTTCAAAACTCGCGCCTGATAAGCTAAGCGTCGTCACCAATCCGACATTTCGCGCCCCGATCGTAGCCACTCTGAAAGCCGCGTCATAAAGACCCGGCAATTTGACGTATTGGCGCGCGCATAAGACCGCCTTCAGCTTTCCGGTTTGAGTTCGCACGTTGCGCGTCTGGCAGCGGAAGCGCGTCACTTCTTCCTCATTGCCGAACGCCGCGCTGTTGCCCGCTTGAAACTGGCCGGAATACAACGTGTAGAACTGCAACGGATTGAGCTCCCCGGTGGACAGCATCTGGTGATAGAAACGCACGATACCCGACGACTGTTCGCTGGACACAAAAAGATAATCGTCCGTGGAGCAATCGTGAGTAACCGCCACATAGGGAAGTTCTTTGCGGCGCAAGGCATCGGCCCAGCAGCGAAAGAAATCCGCCGGCTTGGTCGGTAGCGAATAGGGGCCCAGGGTTACGGTCGGCGTATTATTCAAAAACATTCCCGACAAATAGCGCGCCTGGTTGGCATGTATTTGACTTCCGACTTCAGCGAGAAAGGTTTTGGCGGCTGGTTCTTTGACGTCGGCCGTTCGCTCGAGCAACACCATAACGCGTTCGGCGGGAACTAGATAACTGATCTGCTCGCCCTCGGTAGCCACGTTGACGCCAACGACCCGGCCGGCATGCGTCAACGTCGGACCGCCGCTCATGCCGGGATTGAGCGATCCGGTAAAATGAACCTTGGGATATAAGCTGTGCTTCAACAATCCATTATAGGTTCCCTCAACAATCGTCAGGCCGAGATCGCGCGGATGTCCGAGCGAGTAAAGGCGCGTTCCTTGCTCGACCGTCTTGGATTCGAGAGTGAGATAACCTTTCGGCCGCTTGCTCGTCCGCAGCACCGCGAGGTCGTAGACCACGTCGACGCCGAGAACCGCCGCCTGGCTCGGTTGTCCGGAGCCATCGATGACATCGATGCGATAACGATCAGGAGTGTGAATGAGTTTTGAAACCACGTGGTAGTTGGTGACGATGTGCCCGGCCCCTGTGGCGTAAAACCCGGTACCGACGGAAGCCTTCGCAGCCGACCCGGTTTCGACGACTTCTATTTTCACCACGTGTTCTGAAAATTGCTTGAAGATGTCCTGGGTCGACGCCCCGATGGTCTGGGCTGCGAGCCAACTTTGCGGCAAAACACCCAAAAAGAGCGTGAGCAGCAGTGCGGCTCCGAGGATATATTTTTTCATGATCGCAAGGCCGCCGCCCGACCAGCCGGCGCCGGCCAACGGTGGAATTTATGGAACGATCCGCGTGATGCCGCGCGTGTGGAGATCGTTAATCTCTGCCACGACGCGACCCAACTCGCGCAAGACTTTATCACTTTGTTCGCCGAGTACCGGCGGCGGCGCGGACCTTTCGTGGACTAGATTTTCATAACGGACGGGGCCGCGGATAAACTCCATTCTGCCGGCGCTGGGATGCTCGACGACTTCCGTGAGTCCGAGATGTTTGACCTGGGGATCGTCGAGCACTTCGGCGACGTTATAAAGGGCCACTGCCGGAACGTCGCCTGCTTGTAAAATTTTCAACCATTCGTCCCGGGTCTTTTCTTTAAAAGTTGGCGCGAGCGCCTGTTCCAGCGCTTCATAGTTCTCACGGCGCGCGTCTCTGTGTTTAAAGCGTTCGTCGGCAGCGATATCCATGCGATTGGCGGCCTTGAGGAGCGCCAGCCAAAACTTTTCGGGCACCGAACAGTGGACCGCCAGCGGCCGGCCGTCCCGGCAGACGAAAGCGAAGGCGTGGGCGTTTTTCACCCGCGCCATGCGATTGGGCACATTGCCGGTGCGCAGGTAGCCGGCCGCGGTTTCGCCGATGAATGACAAGGTAGCTTGCAAGAGTGAAGTTTCAACTCGGCAGCCGGCACCCGTTTTTTCCCGCCCCATCAATGCGCCAAGAATTCCATAGGCGGCGGAAAGCCCGGTCACGTAGTCGGACACCGCCATCCCCATCACCTTCGGCTCGCTCGGATCGCTCAGCAAGCTCAATAGTCCGCTCATCGCTTGTCCCAGAGTATCGAAGCCGGGCTTGTCGGCGTAGGGTCCGCTCTGGCCGAAGGCCGAGATCGAACAATAAACCAGCTTGGGATTGACGCCGCGCAACGCTTCATAGCCTATGCCCAGGCGCTCCGCGGTTCCGGGCCGAAAGTTTTCCACGAAAACATCGGCCTTTTTCAGAAGCTCGAGGCAAATCTCCCTGCCCTCCGCAGTTTTGAGATCAAGCACCAGGCTTTCTTTGTTGCGATTGAGATGGGCGAAGTTGAAACTGAAAAACGGGTCCGGCGCGAAGTAACGATAGGGATCGCCTTGGGGCGGCGACTCGATCTTGATCACCCGCGCGCCAAGGTCGGCGAGCAAAGCTGTCGCATAGGGCCCGGTGACGAAAGTCGCGCATTCGATGACGGTAAGATCTTGAAGTATCGGTACAGGCATTAAGTTTTTTTCCATCGCTAATCTTCCATGGAGAAGTACGCAATGCAAACTACAGCGCCGGATAATGGCGAAATACGCCTGGCAACTTTAGGAGCATTTTGGTACTTTTGTTCGATGGCTGCACAGCAAAAATCCCACCGGACTGCACGTCTCGCGTTCAACCAACGCAAACGCCGTCGCCCTTCTCAAGTGAAGTCGAGTACTTTGTCGCGCGCAAAGCCCGGACAGAATCTCCAATTAGCGTGCGAGCTTTCAGACCTCTGCATGTTACTTCGTATCGCCGTCCAAAAGCGTCGCTAATGGAGCAACAACTCGCCCCGGCTCTAGGCCGGCTGCGGATACTGTTGGAAGAAGCGTCGACGTCCCTGCACATCCCCGTTACTTTCGCCTTGATCGGCGGTCTTGCTATCTCTGCTTGGGGCGCCGTGAGAGCGACTCAGGACATCGACCTATTAGCCGACAGCGATCCCAGTCCGATCAATGACCGGCATCTGCGCGATGCTCTGGCGAAATTCTTGGCAAAACGAAATTGCGCGATTGAGTGGCGGATTGGCGCTGCCGACGATCCCATTCCACTTCTGCTAAAACTCGGTTTACCCGGAGCAAGACGCAGAGTTGGAGCTGACATTCTTTGGGCGCACCGCCGATGGCATCAAGATGCTCTGCGTCGCCGGTTGGAAATACCTCTCGGAAGATCTCATGCCTTTGTGCTCCACCCCGAGGACCTGATTTTGATGAAACTCGATGCCGGCGGGCCCCAGGACATTCTCGACGTTCAGGCACTGCTCGAAGCAAGACCCTCCGAGGTGAATATTAGAAGGTTGAAGCGAAGCGCGGCACGCATTCGTCTGAAACAATCACTCGATCGCTGCCTACCGAAAAGGAAAAGATAGTCCTACAAACGTGAATTTTTAACGGGACTGCTTTGAACAGCCTCACCGCGGCGCTACCAAAATATCCTCCCGCGGAAAATAGTCCATGACCTCGGCGCCGTTCTTGGTCACCACCAGCATGTTTTCCAGGCGCACCCCGCCCACCCGGGTTTCGCCCTCTCGGCACTCCACGGCGATGGTCATGCCTTCTTCGAATACTTGCGGATGATCGAAGGACCATAGCCGGTTGATGATCGGCGCGTCATAGCCGGTGCTCGTGCCGAGGCCGATGCCGTGGCCGATTTCGCTCGCCAGCACTTCGACTTCGCTTTTGTAACCCCATTTGCTCGCCGGCGGAAAATGTTTGGCCGCATCGGAGGTGGATCTGCCTGGCTTGATCTCGCCGATGATCGCGTCGATGCGCTCGCGCATGATTTTGTACCAATCTTTTTCTTTCGGCGCCGGTTGGCGGCCGACGATGAAGGTTCGGTAGGTGCAACTGCCGTAGCCCATGTAGGTCGCACCGCAGTAGGAGCCATAGACGAGATCGCCGAATTGAATCACCCGGCTGGTTGCGTGCGGTCCGCGGTCGAAGGTGGTCGGGCCCGTGCGCCAGCCGCCTGGAACCGCCGCTTCCAAGCCGATCTCATAGCCGGCGCTGGCGCCAAGGGTCATTAGATCCGTGTCGCGCATGCCGGGCTTGAGATTTTCCCAGACGCGAAACCACACGCCATCGACCATGGCGGCGCAGGTTTTGAGACAGCTGATTTCGTCCTGGTTCTTGATCATGCGCGCTTCGAGCATGAGGCCGCGCGTGTCGACGATGTTCTTCACGCCCGCATTGACCAACGCCTCGCGCGCGGTGCCGTCAAAGCTGCCGAGCCCGAGTTTCTCGTCGAGCAGCCCGCGCTTTTCGAGCTCCGCTTTGATCTCGCCGGCGAAGGCCTTCGCCTCTACCGCGCAGGCCTCGGGTCCGGGCGCGCCGGTCAGCCACGAACGCGCCGGGCGCCACTCTTTGATCCAGGGACACTGGTCGGGCATTTGATGATAATAGCCGTTGTGCTCATACATCACCGGATCGTGCTCGGCAAAAAACAGCACGTAGCGGCACATCGGATAGGCAAAACCTTTGAGTCCCGTGAGATAGCGGATGTTGTGATGATTGGCTTCGAGTATCGTCGCGACGCCATGCTTGCGCATGAGCATCTGCGCGCGCTCGACGCGCAGCCGGCGCATGCGCTCCGGATTGAACCGCTCCTGCCAATCCGCCGCTTCAGGACCGTAGGTCAGCTTCGGTGCGTATTGAATCATGATCGGCCTCCTTCGCTAAAAGGCGCTTCATCCATGTCGATATGCCAACGATAATTTGCCCGCATGTTACAAACTTGCAGCGAATTCCATCGGCTTGACTCTATATTGAAAAAGTTCGTCGTTGCAATAGAGACCCGAGCCATTGTTCAGCCGCAGTCCTTGCAATATTCGGATGGTCTGGATACAGAGCATCCAAGCATGAGCGCTACGACGCAATTCATATTCGGCAAGGTCTTGACCGCATTCATCACGATCCTTCTCTTTGCGCCCAACGGGCACGCCGCCGAGCGTGGGATTAAAAGAGTGCGCATCGCCGTATCGTCAAAATCGCCGGGTATTCTGGACACCCGGGGCGCCAAGGAACGCGACAGTATTTCCGGCGCGCCGGTGCGCCTGGTAAGCCTGGCGCGCTCGATCGCGTCGTCGACGCGACGATCGTCGAGGAAGTTTTGCGCGAACGGAGATAACAATGTCTGAAAATGGAATGCGGATCATCGACATCGACGGCCATGTGCGCGAAGCCGACGATCTTTTTGAAAAATACCTGGAGACTCCGTTTCGCTCGCGCGCGCCCAAAGTCGAAAAAGTGCCGAACGGCCAGCTCTTGTTTCGCCTGGAAGGGGATCGCCATCATCGCCGGCCCGATGAATCGCCGTTTCGCGTGAAGGAAGACGGCTCGCCGGTCAATGAACATCGCCATCTCGCGACCGACCCGAAGGACCGGCTCAAAGCGATGGATCGCGACAATATCGAACGCGGCCTGCTCTTTCCGTCGGCAGGGCTATATTTGACGTCGGTGCAAGAAGAAGCATACGCCGCGGCACTCTGCCGCGCCTACAATAATTGGCTCTACGAGTACTGCGGCGCGGATCGAAACAGGCTCATGGGAGTCGGCGTCGTACCGGTCCAGGACGTGAAGCTCGCGGTGGACGAAGCAAAGCGTGTCGTCAAGGAACTCGGCTTCAAAGGCATTTTTGTCAGGCCCAATCCGGTCAAAGGACGGAACATCGACGATCCGTATTACGACCCGCTGTATAAAACAGCGGTGGATCTCGGCGTGCCGCTTTTGGTCCATGAAGGCTCGGGTGCGTTTCTGCCGACCGCCGGCGCCGATCGTTTCGCCGGACAATGGTTTTTCACGCACACAATCTCGCACCCGCTCGAACAGATGCTCGCCAGCCTGGCGCTCATCTGCCGCGGCGCCTTGGAACGAAATCCTGAGCTTCAAGTCGTCTTTCTCGAATCCGGCGCGGGCTGGCTGCCCTACTGGCTGTGGCGCATGGACGAACACTACGAAATCCTGGCGTTTCAAGTGCCGTGGCTCAAGATGAAACCCAGCGCGTACTTTCGCCGCCAGTGCTTCACCTCGTTCGAGGCCGATGAAACCCGCCTGGGCGACGTGGTCGAAACGATCGGCGCCGACCGCGTCCTCTTCGCCTCCGACTATCCACACTGGGACGCCACGTTTCCCGGCGTTACGAAAATGATTCTCGATCGCAAAGACATGAACGCCGAGACCAAAAGAAAAATCATGGGCGAAAACGCCGCAAGGCTATTGAAGTTGGATTAAACAGAAAACAGTCTCGGGTTCCAAGTCTCGTGTCTCGTGTTTCAACGCTAGACTCAAGACGCGGGACCCTAAACTCATGGAGGTTTTTATGGCAGACACACCGAAACTCGTTTCATCGATGGGCCGAGCAGAGCTGGATAAAATTTACGTGCGCAATTACGATTTGAACAAGGACCTGCTCGGCAAGATCAGCTTCGCCCAGATGGTTTATCTGATGATCGTCGGGCGCATGCCGACGGCGGAAGAAGGCCGCATGGTGGACACCATGCTGATCGTGCTCGTCGATCACGGCATGACCACGGGCGCTGCCGCCGCGCGCATGACCTTTCATTCGGCGCCGGAGGCCATTCAAGGCGCCGTCGCCGCCGCCATTCTCGGGGCCGGCAGCGTTCACTTGGGCTCGTCGGAACATTGCGCGAAAATGTTGAACGACGCGTTGCCCAAGGACTCGAAAGAATCCGATCTCGACGCCGTGGCGCTCAAGACAGTCGAAAAGCGCCTGGCGAATAATCAGCTCATTCCCGGCATCGGTCACGGCATTCACACCGGCGGCGACCCGCGCGCCGAGCGGCTCTTCGAAGTGGCCCAGGAAACCAAAGTCTACGGCCGGTACTGCGAGCTGTTGCGCAAAATCGGCAAGATCGCCGACCAGAAAGTCGGCAAACACTTGCCGGTCAACGTCACCGGCGCGATTGCGGCGATCTCCCTCGACATGGGAATTCACTGGCAGATGTCCAAGAGCTTCGCGATCCTTGGCCGGGCGCTTGGCGGTCTTGCCCACGTCGGCGAAGAAATCCGCCGGCCCATCGCCCGGGGCCTTTCAAATTTGATCCGGGATAACTTGCAGTACGAACCGGAGAAATGACCGACTAAACTGGAGCAATGGAGTATTGGAGTTCTGGAAGGACAGTCGATGAATTACCAAAAGCGCACGGTCACTTTACTGGTCTTGATTGCACTTTTTGTCGGATTTCCTATGACGGTCAGTGCGCAACTGCGCAGGATCAATATCGCCTACACGGCGACCAGCCCCTACCAGGCGGTGCTGATCGTCGCCAAAGAAGTCGGGCTGTTCAAAAAATACAATCTCGATCCTACGCTGATTTTTACCACCGGCGGTTCCCTGGGCATCCAGGCCATGATCGGCGGCGACGTGGCCATGACCCTCTCCGATGGATCGTCGTCGGTCGTCAGCAAACTCGCGGGCGTCGATATCGTGGTGATCGCCAGCCTGCTCAATACTTTCCCCTACAGTTTGATCTCGCTTCCCGAGATCAAGAAAGTCGACCAGCTCAAAGGCGGCAAGATCGCCGTGAGCCGCTTCGGCAGCGCCACCGACCTGAGCGTGAAGATGGCGTTGGCGCGGGTAGGTTTGAACGCCGAGAAAGACGTCACCTTGCTTCAGATCGGCGTACAAACGGCGCGTTACGCCGCACTGCAGTCGAAAAACGTCCAAGCGACCATCATCACGCCGCCGTTTACTCTCACCGCGCGCAAGGCCGGCTTTCAGACCCTGATCGACATGAGTGAATTAAATATTCCGTTCCAATTGACCGGGATGCTGGCGCTGCGGCCCTACTTGAAGAGCAATCCCGACATGGCGCTGGCAGTGATTCGGACTCTGGCCGAGGCCATTCATTTCTACAAACGAGAAAAGGAAACGACCCTCAAGATCCTCGGCAAGTATTTGAAGACCGAAGACCGCGAGGCCCTCGAAGAAAC
>CAMLCX010000161.1 GCA_946478635.1 uncultured Pseudomonadota bacterium | reverse complement strand
TTTTTTCTCTGGGTGCTCTGTGATCTCTGTGGCAAACACTCTTGCCCCCCTACTTTGCGGCCTTTGCGTTCTTTGCGGCTAATTTCTTTTCCTTGGTTGCGGCTTTGCCGCGCTGGGCCTCTGTGGTGAAAATTTCTCACACGAAACCCGGAAGAACTTCCTATTTCACGACCCTCAGGCCTTCTTTCGCCGCCGCGGTGGCGAGACGTCCATCAAAACACAAAAAGGTTACACTCTCTTCCGCCTGTCTGCTCAACGTCACCGCCGAGGCAAGATGAATCGCGTCGGCGCCTCTCAAAGCATGGATCTCGGCCAAAACTCCGGCGGCTTTCACGACACTGTCAGAGACGTCGACGATGAAATAGTCGTCCCAATCTTGATCAAGGTCTTTAACGACGGACCGGTAACCCGCGCGCGAAAGACCCCGCTCCCGACGCTTTCGCTCGAATGCGGCCCGCGCTTCCGCGTAGGCCATTCTCGATGTCGCAAGACCTTCGGCTTGTTCGGCGTGTTCTCGGACATCCGCGCTGCTGGTTTCCTCAACGTAGATTTTTACCAGTGCGCTGGTGTCGAGGTAACAAATCACCGGCGCTCCTCGAGCACGATATCGCCCACCGGTTTCCCTCTAACCACGACGGACCGGGACGCCCCTTTGGGCTTTCCCCCCCTCCACGTTCCCAGACCGCTCCTGGCCAATTTTTTTAGCTTTTCGACAGCCGCGCGCTCTTGCACGGGAACAATCGTCGCAACGATTTTTCCCCTTTCCGTGATCATCACGGATCGGCCTTTCTTGACCTCCCGCAGATAATGGCTCAGCTTGTTCTTGAGATCTCGGACACCCGCTACCGTTGCCATACAATTGGCCCCTTTCTTATTGTGGCTACATTATATGCGGGAAGTAGCCACATCAAGCGGATACCGGGTCAATGAAGGGTGGCGTCGCGAGGCAGGCGGTTAACCCAGGGCAGCTTACGAATCTTGGTGAAAAGCGGAAGCAATCATTCGCTTCAAAAACGCTTTGACGCCGCCGGGCTGGTTATCGCGCGAACTTGCGCCGACGCCGCGCGCGCCGTCCGGTTGTCGCGCGTCGATGTAGCGTTTCAACATTTTCGCCTGATTCCACCGTTCGTCCTCTAAATTGATAAACAACAAATCATCGAACTGTTCGTTCTTTTTCACGTAGGTCGCGTCCAACGACGATTTGCCGACTTCGTGATGCAGGTGCTCAAAAATGACATCTTCCAGATACGCGGTCCTGGGATAACCGAGCTTCGCCAATTTTTTGAAGACATCGAACAAATGGACATCGATGTAAACGTTCAGATAGTCCCTGGGACAGATTCCGCCCACGGCGTCGCAAACGGCGCGCGAAACGATCGGCAGGGTCGCCATGGCTTCCTGTTGATGCAGATCGTTGCCATAAACCAACGCCGCCTCGTCCGGAAACCGCGCAAATGCGTCTAACACGCGCGCATCCCAGGCTTTGGAGCGGAAGACCACGTCGTCATTCATCAGCATGACGAAACGCCCGCGACTGGCCTCGTAGCACAGCTGGTTCATTCGCCCCATCTTTTCGCCGGGAGGTTTAATGAGTTTTATGAGCTGGAGCGAAGGATGGGCGACCTCCTGGGTCGGAATATCATCCGCGTCGATATAAAGGATGATCTCGATTTTTGCCAATCGCGAAGTCGACTCCGCCACGCTTTCGAATAACCGCCGCAGCAACTTGGGACGCCCGCGGGTGGGCAGGAGCAAGGATATGTCGATGATGTCTTCCATTACTGCAGAATAACGATTCTGTCGCGTTCCACGCCCAGTTTCATCAAGCGTTCGACCTTCTCGTCGATGCCGACCATGGCGGCGATGAGGATCTTGCCGGTATTCTTCACGGACTCGGTGACCGGCTGAACTTCGAATCCCAAAAACACTTTATCCCCGAAATCATCGTAAACCGACTGGATCTTGAGAGGCATATCGGCGGTGAGGCCGTAGAGCAGTTCCGCAATATCGCCGGTGCCGTAGAGAGATATCTGGGTTGTCCCATGCTCGGTCAGATCTTCGAGAATCAGTTGCGACTGCTGCGCGATATAGCGATTGTGTTGTTGAATATTCTTTAAAAAATAACCGGCATTGACGGCCTTTCGCAGAAAGACCCTCGGCGACTTGAGCTGTCGAGGCACCTTGGTTAATTTTATCCAGAACTGCTTTGCGGCCATTTTAAAAAGCGCCTTGGACAACCGCCGCTGGCGGATGACGCCCGTTGGCGACAGCCACTTTCGCCAGACCAGGCGTTGATTTTTTTTGAGTTGTTCAACGGACCAGCCCTTCAGCCTCCCCGGGGAAATTAATTGAGCGACGAGCGACGGATCGGAGCTCAATCCGCCATGGAGTCTCAACTGCTTGATGGCGGGATTTTCGACCAGCGGGAAGATTCGACCGGTCCGGCGCGCGCCCAGCGCCGTGGTCGACACATGTTTGCCGTCGTGCGGACCCAAATAATCGTTCCTGCCCGCCTGCCCCGGATGCCAGACGTGGTAGAGGAACTCACTCGGATGCCAAAGCTCCTTCCTGCCCAGATTGACCAGCCTGAACGTCATGTCGTACGGACCGCAAATATGGCCCAGGTAGTCGATATGCTCGTCGGCGCCGCCGATGCTGATCAAATCTTTCCGCAACGCAGCCATGCAGGCACCGTAGTTGCGCGAGTGGAGAATATCTTCCATGTCCAATAAGCCGGTCGTTTTGCCGTCCTTCCAGTTAATGCTGCCCTCGCCAATGACGTCTTCGATCGATGGGTAGTTGAAAGGATAGAAACGTTTATTGTTGTTGCGAACCTGGTCCAGGTGCAAAACTAAATTTTGATTTTTTTCAAACGAGTCGATGATGGTCTGCACAAAAGTTTCCCGCATCATGGCGTCCGAGTCGCAGACCACCACCACCCGCCCCCGGCTCAGAAAAATTCCCGTGTTGTACATCAAGTGCTTGTGAAAGTGGACATCCTGAGGAACTTCCAACAGCACCCACTGATCGAGGATTGGCGCTTTCCCGGAAAGTTCACACTGCCTTAACTTTTTCTCAATCTCTGACGCTTGGCGGTTATAGTACTCAATCCACACAATCTCGTATTGATCTCTCGGAACGGTTTGGTTCTGGAGATAATCGAGAATGTGAAAACTTTCTCGACAAGACCAGTCTATAAGAACGATGCTCACCCGAGGTGAAATTAATTGGTTATTGCTAAAGACAATCTGCACTATTGCTCCCCAACATTGATCTGCGAGACTTTTGGCGTTGGGTTACCGACTCTGGTCGCCGATGGAAACTTGGCAGGCTTCAAGACGCAGTCAACCGGAGCGCACGGCGAACGAGCGTGGAAAGATTTCGGTGAGACTGTGCCGTCGAAGCGGTTGTCTCGTGGTCCGCCCCATAGACAAATGCCACAGGGTAATTGAACCAACGGATCGACAAGGGTTTCTCCAAAGTTTCACGCAATTCGCGGTAAGCCAACTTGACGCGCCGACCAGCAATCACAAAGGCGCCGGGATTCAATTTGGCGATTTCGGGCAATGGAATCTGTTCCAAACCTAACGGCCCAGGTCCGCTGTGCAGCACATGGTCGCTGGTAATGCCCAGAAGGTTGATGCCAACCAGGTCAGGCAGGAGCATCTCGACAAGGCCTTGCTGGCCGGGATCCATCCACAATATAACCGCCGTGTTCGACTCTCTTAGATCCGTAATCCGATCATTAATGAAATCTTTTTGTAACGCTTCAATTAGTGATGCATCCTCGTGGAGACCGGCAAAGGGTCCCGAAGCCGACGAATGGGTTTGGCTGTCGGCGCGCACGAGAAGTCGCGTCAGGGTGTCGGCGACCAAGTTGACGTCTTTAGTGCGCAGATTCTGGCTTAGCAGTTTGCTCGTGATGTCTTGCTGGTGAAAGGTCCCATAACCGAACAGATAGAGATCCCTGATCATGGATTTTTGTTGCGCGCCGCGGCAGTAGACCACCCCTTCCCTGGCTAAACAACGACCTATGATTGATACGATGCGATCCAGATCGGCCGCAGTCACTTCATCTAGGACGTGATTACAGATGATCAGATCAAAGACACCCGACGGCAGAAGTTCATGGGCCCACAACGGCACGTGATAGATAGAGCCACCCGGTAGGTCCGACGGCAAAGAGAATCTCTTGCGAGCCGATTGGTAATCGATGTAGTCGACGAAGGATATCTCGGCGTTCCGTACCGACAGCAAACTACCGAGCAGATTTTGGATGACATAAGGCGCTTCGATGCTTTCAACTCCGACGTAGGCGGTGCCTGACGGAGCCGAGGAAGCAAACAAAGCAGCCGCATGGCGCCCGATACCAGGTCCAATGTCCAACACACGACAAGGCAAACGCACATGATCCTGCAACAAGCGAAAATCCAGGAGAGTCTCCAACAGATCGGGTTCCAAATTCAATTTAGTCGGCAAACTTGTCGTCAACTTTGCAAGGTCGGCGTAGACACCAGTTAATTCAGTACACAGGGTGTTCTCCTCAACCGAAAGCGTGCCCAGCACATCGCGAAGCAGTGATACTCGCTCGGAATCAATTGACAACCGGCCAATCATCTCAAGAATCTTTTCACCTGTTCGGGGCGAATCCCATTGGTGGCTGACATCACCCATATACGAAAAATGATCCCGGCCATTGCGCCCGAAAGGCAGTCGGGCAATCTCGCGAGAGGTGTTGAAATCTTTGCTTTGAATCATGCCGGCTCCTTACCACATAATCAGCCAGGATTTTTTTCAAACGTGCCGGACAAAGCTGTGCCAAAAAGACGATCGCCGTGGAGAAACTCCCGCGTTGCGTCACTTCCAAGGCGAATCGCCACGTCCGCCATAGAGCGCACGGGGCCTTTGGCTAACAGGGGATCCTGCGGAGTTTGCATATCTCTGAAGGCGAAACAAACAGGCATCGCATGATGAGTCGTAACGGCATATGGTTTTTCGACAGCCGCTTTTGCTTTGTTGGCCATCTGAAAAAATATGTCAGAGGAAGCAACGGCAACAATGACATCCGGATCAAAGGCGCGAACCTTCTTTTGAAACGAAAGATCTGCGCTGTTCGCGTCTGCTTGATTAAATACGAGCGTATCACGAATCTTATGCATATTGGGGTGCACCAACTTCGCGAAGATATCGGCATCCTGTCCCAGAAGCAGAGCTCGCTTCTTGTTATGGGCGATCCAGTCGAGCGTCCTAAGCACAAAGTGCTGACCAGCCCTGATACTCATGTCCAAACTATTGCGCAGATCGTAAAACTGGTTTTCGCGTGCAGTCGCCACCTGCGCGGCTTTGTAGTGCAACGAGCCTCTACGCGCGAAAACCGTGGTCTGGAAAGCGCAACTGTAGGTGCAATAGACTGGTACGATAGAGCGCTCGCCGAGCCAATTCACGATATCAATGCCGTGCATGTCAATCGTGTCAAAATAGTTCTTCGTGTAACGTCCACCCAACTCGCTGCGAACATAAAAAATACCTTCATCGGCGAGGCACTTTTCAACTGCTCCCATAAGCCGCAGGAAATCGCTACCGCTCAATTCATTGTGTACGTGACAGGCCATAATGATGTCATAAAAACGGCTCGGCAGCGGATCCTTCTCGAACCAGCCGGGAGCATGAAATAACGCCCCCGGCTCCGCTTCCTCTATTCGCGGCAGCGGGAGGCAAGCGGTCTCGAAGTCGAGAAAATCGACAAATCGACTCTTTGGCCGAAGCGCATCGATAAAAGAATAAACCAAATTCTGCACTACGTACGAAGCAAGGACACTGTCGACCGCAGTGTAGATATTGTCGGGATGGCGCAGAAAGGCTGACACGCATTGCCGCCCGCCACCTGCCCCAAAATCGAGGATTCGCGCTGGCAACGACTTAAACTTGAGCATGGTGCGCCAATCGAATGCTGTTTCGGCCAAATCGAACTGAAGTTCGTGGCGCGTGCCAGTGGTCGATACCATGCGTCCCAATCGGTCATAGAATTCCACGTACCGGATGGCCCATTCCCTTTCGCCAGGGGTAAAGGATCCAAAATCATTCAAGATCTGAAGATATTGGCTCTCATGAGTTTTGTGAATGCCGAAATAGTACAGAAGCTCCTCGGGAGAACGATAGGATTCCCACGCATTCGCGATATCGATAAAATACCCAAAACTCTCCCCAGCCACGCTTTCATCAAGCTTGGCCCGCGCGGCATCGCGCGAAACTTTCAAAATGTTACCATCGATCATTGGTGTTGCCCCCTCGGGAAAGAGAAGAGCGGTCCGCGGACACATAAGAACACGCGGTCGTGCCTATCGTCTACGGTGTCCCGATCATCCGGCAAATGAACATACATTTTCATCTCTCCTTGATAAACAAAATTAGACGACAGCACGGCTTCGTTGTGAGGCAACTCGCCGCGCCTCACCGAGCGAGGCTGTGCAAAAAATTTCCGGATGGCCGTTCATGGCAACCTTTTCCCAATCCGGCGCGCCAAGACGTTGCGGAGTTACGTAGTACAAAGACTTGTATCTCACGATGTTGTTCTCCCCGTGTTCTTCCAGGAGTTGGGGCGGCTGCAACCCGCCGCGGCGTATCAACCGTTCATCGAACAGTTCCGGCCAGATCTTACGAGAGATATCGAGCATGTGCTCGCTATCAGTGACGCTTCTCCCGCGCCACCACGGGGACAGATGTCGGAGAATTAGCCGGGATTCGCGCCAGACGAGAGCAGGAATCTGCGCGCCGTTAAGGCGCGCGGCTAGATCGTCTAAGGCGCCGTCGTTCCCCATAAAGATCTCGCGTTGATCGATACCGCCAACTGCATTGAGGTCGTTCGTGCGAAAGGCTAGCGCGCGCAGCCTGTCACAATCCGTTCCGCCGGATGGCGCCACGACCAGCACCCTTCTTGGAGTAACCGGACTATCGGCGCCATTAAAATCATTTTTTCCATAGAATGCCGCCAAGATGTCGCCCAGGAATGTCGAAGCCATTGGCTCTCCGGGCGTAATGATGGCGACAACCTCGGACTGGCAATAGTTAATGGCGAAAGCCAGGGCAGCCCCGCGATGGTCCAGAAAGTCCCGTTGATTTAGCGACGCCGACCAGTCCGATAAACGGATAATTGAGTCTTCCGGCGTGTCGTAACAGTCAACATATAGAAGTTCGAATTGCGAACGCTTAACATCTTGACGATGAAGACTAGACAAAAGCCCTGCGCACTGATATCCAGCCAGTCCACAGATCACGACCGATACCAGCGGACGATGCTCGCGCGGGGTCGTCTTGTGGATCGTTGGCCCTCGATCAAATCCCCGCCGCACGTTCTCCATCTGAAAATAAGGTGCGATAACCTTGAGATGATGGTGCTCCGTCTGGAGCAGGGAATCTACCATGTGACGGGTGCGCACCCCAAGGTCACCCAAGGTGGTAGTGCTTGATCCGTTCCGTTCCTTGAGCGCCTGAAGCTGACGATAGGCGCGCACGGCGACGATGGACGATTCAGCGAGTTCTCGAAGCAGCCGTTCGGCTTGCACTTGCTGCTCCGGGAGAGGTTGGCGCGCCAGCGCCTCGGCCAAGTAAAGTTTATAGAATGGGAAAGTCGGGTTGAGCTTAACCGCGCGCTCCGCGTTCTCGATTGAGCCCGTCAGCACCGCGGCGTAATAATTAACCGCGGCTAGAACTAGGTCTTTAAACGCCCCATCAAGCACGTCTCCACCGGCCAGCCGATCGACGACGAAATCAAGATAAGCCCGGTAGTCAAACCAATTACTAAATAGATCGTAGGGCAGAACATCCTCGTTCGGGTCCACGCGCCAGTAGTCTGTCGGTTTGGCCAGAATCTTCGACATCAGTTCTTCGACGGCTGGGCGGTCGGCCGCTGTGCCGAAATGAATCAGCACGCGCAGAAGATCGAAGTGGGCGATCAGACTATTAGAAAATTCGGCGCATGCCGTTCGAAGGTCGCCAATTGCCGTTTCCAGATAGACCGGCAGTGCGGTATCAGGACGGTTGTCATACAGTTCGCGGCCATAAAGAAGCAGGTGCCCCCGAGCCCTCTCGATCAGCACGCGGGCGCTTGGCGCTTCCGCATACTCGTCTGTCAGACGCGCGCGGTTCTTCTCGGCGAGAGTAACTGCAATGTTCGGCGCAAGTTGTATCGCGTGCGCAAAGTGCACGCGCTTTTGGTTCAACCACCGGTCACGAGTCGGGCGCCTCGAACGCGGCTTGGCTGCTAGAAATGTGCAAAATCGCAAGTAGCGCGATGCAACGCTCCTTGCTTCAAAGGCCCGCCGCAACGGGACGATCGTATTGCGGCAGTCAGCTCCAATCTTGTCGTAGTTTGCGAGAATGCGCTCGATCACCGGGCGTGGTCCAATATTCTCGTCATATTCGAAAAGTCCCTTCGACTCGTCCAACCACAGCTTCATAATGCTATCCGGTTGCACGATGGAGATACTCCCCATGACGATCGATTCGATTACCCGCGTCTGGATGCCGCCGCGGTGCCGGCAAAAAGTAGGCGTAATTTTCGATCGCGCCAGGATGTCCATGTAACTGCCCTGGCTCAAGTGACCGTCAATAATGGCGAGCTTGATTCCCGGAATCGCAAAAATTTGGTGCAATTGTTTGAACTTGTCTGGGTGATAACCCGACACCATGGTACCGGAAATAAAAACGTCAATGTCGCGCTCGCGCTCGCGGAAGGCGGCCAAATCGTCCGGCACGCCGAAGACCATCGGATAGGACGCGGTTGGGCCGCCGCCGATGGCAAAGACCTTGGGCCATTCAACGACATGGTCAATCACGACCCTGTGATCGAACACTGGCAGCCAACGCGCGACGCCATGGATATGCATGTCGAAGTCGTTGGTAAAGGCGATCGTGGGACAGGCGAGGTCCTGCAGATCAACCGGTATCTGGTGCCACTCGATCGCATAGCACACATAAAAGTCGGGGTTGCCGAAGCCCGCTTTTAGTTCATGGACGCTTCGGTAGGGAGCGTTCGGGATGTCATCTTCCAGATATCCGACGTTGGCAACGGTGAATTTTTTATCATGCCTGACGCCGTCAGCGAGGACATGAGCACCATGCCTTACCGGCGGCAGTTGAGCGAGCACCTTGATTTTGGGTTTTGCGATGAGGTCGCGCAAATTGCGCGCGTGCTCGTCATTTTCGAAAACACTCAAACCACGCAAAGCCTCATCATCTCGGCCCGCCATCCATGCAAGAATCGCAGAGTAGAAACGAGCGGCAGGGTGATCGAAACGTTCCAGTGCAACAATGGAGGCGTCAGGATCGCGGATTAGCCCGCGCGCCGCGTGATACTGCCACTGATCCGGCTGCCCTTCGAGGGCCACGCGCATGAAGTTACCGGCCTCAAAGGCGGCGGCAATATCATTGGTCGTGCCCACGTGCGCTCCTTCGCCGGAAAGAATGGTCGCCGCGTCCCACCGATTGTCTCGTTCTTCGTGAGTTCATGCCGTAGGGCACCTCGGCCATGATTGAATTCATCAAATGGCAATCGCTT
>CAMLCX010000160.1 GCA_946478635.1 uncultured Pseudomonadota bacterium | reverse complement strand
GAGCGAGGAAGGCAAGGGCTCGAAATTTACCATTACGCTGCCGATGGAACTGAAAAGCCCGCAATAATTTTGAACCTTTAAAATTCCCTCTCCCACCGGGAGAGGCAAGGGTGAGGGGCAAGCTGTTAAAATGGACACCAAGGTACCGATGTTGCGCGATCGCGCACGACAGCTACGCCGCGATCAAACCGCAGTGGAAGGCAGATTGTGGTTCCGCCTGCGAGCGCGCCAACTCTCTGGTGCCAAGTTCCGTCGCCAATATCCTATCGGAGCGTTTATCGCAGACTTCTGCTGTTACGAACGGCGCTTGGTGATTGAGATCGATGGCGGTCATCACGCCGAGCACGTGGACGCCGATCAAAGTCGAACTGATTTCTTTGTTTCCCAAGGTTTCCGGGTTCTACGCTTCTGGAACAATGAAGTCATAGAAAACATCGACGGAGTATTGGAACAAATTGCGCACACCCTCACCCTGTCCCTCTCCCAGAGGGCGAGGGTTGGGAAAGAACAGGAGAGTTAGGAACGTAGAGGAGAGTGTGACTGTTCCGTCTAAAATTGAAAATCTCAAATCACTAGCTAGATGAGGCTAAGGCCATGGACAAAAAAACAATTCTTGTAGTCGACGATACCGACTGGAATCGGGACTTGCTCGTGCAGCTGCTCGAAGACGAGTATGCCGTTTTGCAAGCGGTGGACGGCGCTGAAGGCGTCCGGAAAACCGAGGAGGTCAAGCCCGATTTGATTCTCATGGACCTCGGCATGCCGGTCATGGACGGCTGGGAAGCCACCCGGCGCATCAAGGCCAACGACGCCCTCAAGCAGATTCCGATCATCGCGGTCACCTCCCATGCCATGGTCGGCGATGAGATCGACGCGCGCAAGGCGGGCTGCGACGACTACCTGCCGAAACCGATCGATGAGGATTTGCTCATGCAAAAGATCAAAAAATTTATCGGCTAAAGAAGAGTTGGTTTTTCAGTTTCGGGTACAAGGTAACGGGCGACCGAACGCTGCGCTGCGGATTCGATGTTCTACAAACGCCGGTCCGCGCTGCCGTTGCGGCGTTCAAGGCTAAGAGTGGTGATGTATGCCTAATAAAATTCTGATTGTCGATGATGAGCCGTTCAATCTCGACCTTCTCGAACAGGAGCTGATGGAGTACGACTTCGTCATCGAACGGGCGGGAGACGGCGTTGAGGCGCTGGAGAAAATCGCCGGTTTCAAGCCCGATGTGATTTTGCTTGACTTCATGATGCCGCGGATGAACGGTTTGGAAGTCGTCAAGCGACTGCGCCAAGATGAGGAGCATCGAAGCATTCCGGTTATTCTGCTGACCGCGAAAGCGAGTCAGGAAGACAAAGTCGCGGGCCTTGACGCCGGCGCCGATGATTATGTGACCAAACCGTTCGATGCGGTGGAGCTTCTCGCCCGCGTGCGCGCCATGATGCGGCTGAAAGAAATGCACGACCGGCTCGAAGACTGGAACCGGACCCTCGCCGATACGGTGAAAAGACAGGTGGCCGATCTCGAACGCATGGCACGGCTCAAGCGCTATCTTGCGCCGCAGATCGCTGAGGCGATCCTGGGTGAAGAAAACGATTTGTTTAAGACGCACCGCAGGGAAATCACCATCGTGTTTCTCGACCTGCGCGGCTTCACCGCATTCTCCGATAACTCTGAACCGGAAGAGGTAATGGAGTTTCTGCACCATTATCACAGCGAAATGGGCAAGTTGATTTTCAAATTCGAGGGCACTTTAGAGCGTTTCATGGGAGACGGGATTGTGGTAATTTTCAACGACCCGATCCCGTGCGAAGAACACGCTCACAAGGCGGCGCGCATGGCCATCGAAATGCGCGACCGTGTAAAAGAATTACGCACGGCTTGGCGAAAAAAGGGGTACGATCTCGATCTCGGCGTTGGCTTCGTGAGCGGCTATGCGACGCTCGGCACCATGGGTTTCGAAGGGCGGATGGACTACGGCACCGTCGGCAATCTGCCGAACCTGGCATCGCGACTTTGCGCCGAGGCCAAGGGCGGGCAAATTCTCACGGATCAAAAAACCATGAGCCGGTTGGAAGAGGCGTTCGATGCCGAGCCGATCGAAGCGCTGAATCTCAAGGGCATTCACAAGCCGGTGCCGGCATTCAACATCATCGGCGCAAGATAAAACATCCAGATGAGCGCCCGAACTTCGCGCAGCGCCAATAAGGGTTCCCGCTTCAGGCTCCGCTTTTGGGGGGTGCGTGGCAGTTATCCGACGGTCGATCCGAAAACCCTCGGCGTCGGCGGCAACACGTCCTGTGTCGAGGTCGAAGTGGATGGCCGCCGGCTGATCTTCGACGCCGGAACCGGCATCATTGCGCTCGGCAAGGAGTTTTGTAGTGGCGCTCTGCCGCCCCCGCCGGCTTATGTTTTCTTAAGCCACACCCACATCGATCATGTCATGGGACTGTGCTTCTTTGAGCCTTTGCTGACGCCCAAAGCGCATTCATACATTCTTGGTCCAGGCGCGAGCCGCGGCGCGCTCACCCGAAGCCTGCGCCATTTAACCCACAGCCATCTATTTCCGGTCTCGCTCGACGAGCTCAAAGGCAAAAAGGAAATTTTTTCACTGGCCGGTGGCGAGATCATTCGCTTCGGCTCCTCCGCCAGGCGACCCAAGATCGAGCGGTCTCCACCGGCCGACGGCGCACCGTCCGAAGAACTGATGATAACCACTTGCAAGAGCTCGGCGCACCCGTTAAACGGCGTCATGCTTTACCGGGTGCATTATCGAAGCAAGAGCGTCGTTTACGCCACCGACATCGAGCAGCAAGACGGCGGTTATCCGGAAATTATCGACTTTATCCGCGGCGCCGACTTATTAATCCATGACGCCCAATATCTGCGCGATGAATACCTATCGCGCGACAAACCGCGCAAGGGCTGGGGCCACAGCACCATTGAAATGGCTGCAGAGGTTGCGAGCAAGGCCGGCGTCAAACGCCTTGCCCTGTTCCACCATGAACCGACCCACGATGACAAAACCATGAAAAAGATCGAACAGCAGGCAAAGCAGCTTTTTCGTTCCACGGTCGTCGCTCATGAAGGCATGCAAATTGATTTACTGTAATTGCGCCGAGACGCGCGATGCGGCTCAGCTGCAGGGCCGGAGAAAGGACACGTTGCCCGCGATCCAACGCCTCATGCGACGATCGTTCATCATCCTATTTGCGCTTTTTCTAGCGACCCCACTTGCGGCGTTGGCGCAAGCGCCGGCGCGTTTCGGTGTCTTGGTAACGGAAATGGGCCGCGCCCAGTCCCAGGCGCTCAAAGGTTTGTCCGAAGAGCTCAAGCGGTTGGGCTATCGGGAGCGCAAGAATTTTTTCTACGAGATCCGCAACGTCAAGGGCAATCGCTCGGCCTTGCAGCCCGCTGCCGGCGAGTTGGTCGCGCAGAAGGTTAAACTGATTTTCACCACCGGCACCAGCGCGACGCGCGCCGCAGCGGCTGCGACCGTCGATATTCCGGTGTTGTTCGTCCTTCCGGGCAGCCCCGTCGCTGCGGGGTTGATCAAGAGCACCGAGGAGCGGGCGAAAAATCTGACCGGCGTGGCGGCCTATGCAACTCAAACCACGGAGCGCCGGCTCGCGCTTTTCAAGGAGATCATGCCGGCGCTGCAAAAAATCTGGGTCTTTTTCGATGCCAATAACACCGCCTCGCGCGATAATTTCAAATTGGCCGAGACCGCGGCAAAGAAAATGGGCCTGCAGGCCGGCGGTTACGGCATCAAGTCCACCGACGAATTCAAGACCACACTGGCAAGCCTGCGCGGCGAAAACGGCGCCGCGATTTTCCAGGTGGCCGATGAACTGGTGGACGGCGAAGCGGAGTTTCTTTTCGAAACGGCGCGCGCCAAAAAGATCCCGACCATGTTCAACGAGGAATCCTGGGCGATCCACGGCGCCCTCGCCGCCTACGGCCCCAATTATCTGGAAATGGGCCGCCAAGCGGGCCGCCTCGCCGATAAAATCAACAAAGGGAATAGCCCGCCATCTTTGCCAATCGAGCGCGCAACGAAATTTGACTTCACCATCAACTACCGAACCGCCCGTTTCATCGGCCTCAACCTGACCTCGGAGATGCTCAAGAAAGCCGATAAAGTCATCCGCTAATGGCAACCCCAGAGCCGCTTGCTGAAACCATTCGCAGCATTTTGATATTCTCCGCGCTTTCCCGCGAAGACGTCGCCAAAGTGCTCGGCAAACTCGAAGAGATCTCGTTTCCCTCCGGTGAGACGATTGTCAAGCAAGGCGACCAGGGCGACGCCTTTTACCTGATCCAGTCGGGCTCCGTTCAAGTCGTGGTCGATAGCGGCGCGGGAAATTCCGAGGTCATTGCGCTCCTCGGGCCGCGCGATTGGTTCGGCGAGATGGCGCTGTTCTCCGGTGAACCCCGGTCGGCAACGATCCGGACGGTCAAGGAAACCAGGCTCTGGCGGCTGCGGCGCGAGGAGTGGGACGAGCTTATCGAAAAACACCCCACTTGGTTGCGGCAATTGGCGGCCACGCTCAGTAGAAGGCTTTCCCGCGTCGATCTGCAATACTCCACCGGCCGCGAGGCTTTTAATTCGCTCGCCGAGGAGTTTTACACCTCGCGCTCGGCCGACGAACAGGCTTTTTTTCGCCAAGCCGCGCTGCTCGGCGCCATCGATAGAAATACCGTGGCCCAGCTTTTTTCTAACGAAGCCCCGACTTCCCTCTTGACCGAGCTTGCCGACAGTCAGTTTCCGTTGATTCGACGCTTGGAGAATGGCGCGTACGAGTTGCACAGCTTTTTTCGCGACTTCCTGCGCGAGAAATTGCTGGCCATCGACGGCAACGAAGTCATCGAGCGGTTTCATCGCGAATTCGCCGGCCGTTACGAAGCGCTCGGCGATTGGCAACTGGCGATTCATCACGCCTCGCAGATTCGCGACTGGCCCACCGTGGTCAGGCTGCTCACGGCGGGCAACGATCAACGCCTCGCGGAATCAGCGCTGTTCGTAAAGACCACTCTGGAAGGTTTTCCGCCGGAAGAGTTTCTGGGCGATGCGCGCCTGGTCACGTTGCGCGCCAATGCGCTGATTCAACTGGGCGACCTCGCCGGCGCCTACCGGACCTATCGCGAAGTCCTGGCGCAAAAGGCGCCGGGCGCGGCGGCGGGCGACGGCATCGCCGGCTACCGGCGCATGGCCGAAACCCTGGCCCAGCGAAAGGAATACGGGCCGGCGATCAACCAGCTGCGCAGCGCGCTCAATTTACTCGGACAAGAAGCGAGCGCCTCGGATTCGTATCAGGAAAACTTGCAGCAATCCGCGCGTCCAGATCTCGCCGTACTGCAGCTTCCGGAAGGCGGCAACGATGCCCCGGGCACGCGCCGCTTGCAATCGTGGCATGCGCTCCTCCGCTCCTCGTCAACGAGCAAATGGTTTGGTGCGGTCTTCGGCTTGGCTACAGGCGTCTACCTCTGGTTCGGCCAGCCCGAAATCGGCCTGGATGCTTCGGCGACCAAGCTGCTGGGATTGATTTCAGCGACGCTCATCTTCTGGGTGTTTCGCGCCTTGCCGGATTATGGCGTGGCGCTCATCTTCGCAATGATCGTCATTCTAACCAAGCTGGAAACCGCCGAGACGGTCATGGGCGGCTTCGCGGGCACCACATGGTTCATGACTTTGGGCGTGCTCGGACTGGGCGCGGCGATCACCGGGTCTGGATTATTTTATCGTCTGTCGCTCCACCTCGTGCGCATGTTTCCGCTGAGTTACTACTGGCAAATCATCGCGACCGGATTCATGGGCGTCGTTGTCATGGCGTTGATCCCGCAGCAGACCGCGCGCACGGTCATCACGAGCCAGATGCTGGTCAATTTGTCTGAAAGCCTCGGCTATAAAACGCCGTCAAGGGCATCCACCGGCTTATTCGTCGCGAGCTTCCTCGGCCTCGGCCAACTGGGATTTCTCTTTCTTACCGGTTCGACGACGAGCCTGATCGCCTGGGGCCTTTTGCCCGCCGACGTGCGCGCGCAATTCACCTGGGGCTATTGGTTCCTGGCCGCCTTGCCGCCGACGCTTGTTGTCGTCGTCCTTGTTCTGATCTGCACCATCCTGCTTTACCGGCCCGAATCGCAACCGAAGATTTCCTACACCATGGTGCAAACCCAGCTCAATATTCTCGGCCGCCTCTCGCATAAAGAATGGATCAGCTTCGCCGTGCTTTGCTTTACCGTGACCGGCTGGCTCACGGCGCCCTACCATGGCATCGATGGCGCCTGGATCGCCATCATCGCGTTTGCGATTCTGATCAACACCGGCATCCTGGATTGGACCATGATGCGCAAAGGCATCGACTGGGAGTTGTTGATTCACATGGGCGTGACGTTGAGCATTCCAACGTTGCTCAAACAAGCGAAGATCGATCAATGGCTCGTCGACGTGATCTCACCGCTGATTCTGCCTTTCATGGACAGCCCGGCATGGTTCTTTGTGGTGATCGCCTTAATGACCTATGCGCTCAAGCTTGTGTTCACCAGCTTCCTGGCCGTGGTCACGCTCTGCGTCGCGTTGTTGCCGCTCTCCATCGATGTCGGCATGAACCCCTGGATCATCGCAATGATCATCTTGATCTCCTCGGAAGTCTGGTTTTTCCCCTATCAAGTCGACTGGCATATGCTCGCCTATTCGACCACGGACGGCAAGGGCTTTTCCTATCCGCTGATGTGCCGGATCAATATATTTTATGCACTCGCCTATCTGATCGCGCTGGTCGTGGCGATTCCTTATTGGCGCTACTTGGGCTTGATGAACTAGCCGGCTGTTGAAAATGACTCATCTGCGTTTCCGTTGTTGCAGCTTTCGGGTTCCGGGTTTCGAGTTTCGGGTTAACTCTAACCTCGAAACGAGAGGCTCGAAACTAACCTTTGCGCGCCTCGTCTGTGAGAATTTTTTTTTGCGCAGCCAATCCGGGTTTTCGGCAACGTGGTAGCGCCCTTATGAGCAGAACCATCCTTATCGTCGACGATGAGCCGCTCAATCTGGATCTGTTGGAGCAAGAGCTTTCCGATCTGGGCTACGCCGTGGAAAAAGCCGACAGCGGCAAGGCCGCCCTGGAGAAGCTTTCGACAAAACCCGCCGACCTTGTTCTCATCGATTACCAAATGCCCGGCATGAACGGCATTGAAGCGCTGAACGAAATCAAGAAAAAGGATGCCGCGCTGCCGGTGATTATCATCACCGCCTACGGCACCATCGAGCGCGCCGTCGAGGCAATCAAAAGCGGCGCCGACGATTTTGTCACCAAACCGTTCGACCCGGATCACCTGGCGGTCGTGGTGCAAAAGGCGCTCGAGCGAGCCAGATTGAGGACCGAGGTCGAACTGCTCACGCGCGAGATCGCCGGGCGCTACCACTTGATTGCGGGAAAGAGCGAAGTCATGCGCCGGATCATTGCGGACGCACGGAAGGCTGCCGCCAGCAAAGCAACCGTGCTTTTACTCGGCGAGAGCGGCACGGGCAAGGAATTGTTCGCGCGGTCCATTCATGATTGGAGCGAGCGAACGGGTCGTCCGTTTATCGCGATCAATTGCGTCGGCCTGGGCAAAGATCTTTTGGAAAGCGAGCTTTTCGGCCACGAAAGAGGCGCCTTCACCGGCGCGCATCAAACGAAAAGGGGCAAAATGGAAATGGCCGACGGCGGCACGGTCTTTCTCGACGAAGTCGGTGATATCTCGCCGGAGTTACAAGCCAAGCTGTTGCGCTTTCTGCAGGAACGCGAATTCGACCGGGTGGGTGGAACCCAACCGATTCGCGTCGACATCAAAATCATCGCCGCGACCAACCGGAATCTCGAAGATGCGGTCAGGCGCGGCTCGTTTCGCGACGACCTCTATCACCGCCTCAATGTCATCGCCATCACGCTACCTTCTTTGCGCGACCGGAAGGAGGATATCCCCGAGCTGGTGGAATACTTTCTCCAGCGGTTTGCCGGTGAAACGAAAAAAACGTTTACCGGCGTCACCGACGAAGCGCTCGATCAGCTCTGTGCCTATCCGTGGCCGGGTAACGTCCGCGAACTGGCCAACGTCATTGAGCGCGGGGTCGTGTTGGGCGATGAACCGAAGTTTACTTTCGATCATCTGCCGTCGAGGGTGATCGGCGAAGGCGCCGTGGCCCCGGCGGCGGGCACGCAAGGTTTTCACGACGCCGTGAACAGTCACCGGCGCAGTCTGATCGTCGACGCGCTGGCGCGTGCCCAAGGGAATCGGGCGGCGGCGGCAAAAGCTCTCGGTCTCCACCGCACTCACCTATTAAAGATAATGAAGACCCTCGGCATTGGCTGATCAGAGCTAGCCTCCGGTAAAACATCTACAACATCCACTCCATTCCGCCGCTTCCTTCCCATCGCTTGGCGTGTTCGACAGCAACGTCAGGATCCGCTCGGGCGATGCCGGCGCAAATCAACCAGAAAATTTTCATTTCTCCCGCTCTCTGGCGATAAGATTTTGCTGCACATGGGACACAATACCGTGTGCGGACGATTCGATCCTTTGATTTTCTCCGATTACGCCGAATAAAACGGTCTGTCATTACAAGTTTACTCTAGTGCACCGTGGATGCTGGTCTTGTACTAATAATCTCGCTTCGAAAATTTTTACCACAAGGGTAGAATATTTTCTAAAATGATATTTTTTTCTTGACATACAAGTTATTGTGCTTTAATAATCGGATCACCTACAAAATATGGGAGGGTTTAGAAAAAGAGTTTTGTCTGCGCCTGAGTCAAGTTTTTCCGCCTATCAGAGAAAAAACCCACCCGTGGAATCTTAATAAGGAGGTGCTTATGGCTGCTAAGAAAAAAGCCAAAAAGAAAGCCAAAAAGAAAAAGAAGTAAGCACGAATTGTGAGGTGGTTGTGGTTGTGGATTGAACCCTCCTTACTCTCAGGCGATAAGGTAACCGTTCTGGTTGCCTAATACACAGAGCCCTCCGATACAAAACGGAGGGCCTTGTGTTTCTGGAACCCTTCTTTCAAGCCGAATTACCAGCATCATTGCACACACCGTCCCGCGTGTGCGCGCCAAATCTCTTCTGTCTCGCAGCCTTGCCAGCTGATCGATCGTTTGCATCCGGGGCGCCGGCTATTAGGAACACAGCGCAACGTTTTGCACTGAAACGGAAGAGTTTTCATAACCGGCGCCCAGAAAAAACTTCTGCTCACCCGGAACCGAGCTGCCCGTATTGCGTCGAATGGACCAGTTGGTTACAGTGCTTTGAGATGAAGATCGGATCCATTTGTCACCACCTAGTGGACTGTAACGGTTGGTTAGCGTCTAAAATCGCAGAGCCCTTCGACACGGCTCAGGGCGAACGGAGAAAGGAGAAACCGTTCGGGGTGAGGCTCTCGAACCATGAACGGCAGACTCCATTTATCTGTTACCGCTTACTAGTAACCGTAACGGGTTTCGTGGCGAGCTTAATCGCATTGAACCCGTCTCCCGCCGCCGGCCAATCGATCAACTACAAAGTCGTGCCGATTCTTCAA
>CAMLCX010000159.1 GCA_946478635.1 uncultured Pseudomonadota bacterium | reverse complement strand
GCCTTTGTTCTGGCGAACCATAAGCACCTTCATTTAAGAGTCACTACACTAGTTGACCCGGGATGCTGGAAAGGCGCCCCGCTAGAATTCAACCGTATACTCTTTCCCCGCGGTCCCTTTGCATCTCCCTACCCCGCTTGCACTATGCGACGAACCGATTAGAAAGCATTGCATATAAGTTCGTTTGTCGCCTTGCAAATGGGCGGTCCAATAAAAAAACGGGCCGGTGACGATTCGCGCTGAATTTTTGGCCGCCGTGTTGAAGCTCTCGCCATAAACGACATCCGCAAGCGCATTGGAACTTCCCGGCGGCGCCCAGAAAGAATTTCCAAAATTAGAATAGTCCGGTCCTTCGGCATCGATGGACCCCCGACCAAACGTTTCTTGATAGTTTTTGAAAAACACGCCTCGAGCTACGGGCGTCAGCATCCCCACTAACACTTCGCCGTCGGAACTGAACACTTGAATAAGCGCACTCCCTTCGCGCGCAAAACGCCATCGCCCATCGAGGCGCTCACCATCCCGGGAATGCATGGTCAGCGGATGCACGCACGACGACAGCATGAGTGTAAACAATATTACCGCGATCCGGTAGGTCCAATGGTAGGGAGTCATGTTCGAGCGCTCTCACTCATGTTGTACCCACCCTCCGAAGGTTTGCAAGTTAATACGGTTAAGAATTGCAATGAGGGGGACGACCGGCAAGGAAACGGCTAACGCCGTCGCGCGCGCCGCACGCGCGATCGCACTGTGAGTTGGCGTATTTTGTCGATAGTGAGTATTTCACTGACAGTTTGGCCATCCCCCAGTTCATACTCCATCACCACCGCGTCCTTTGTCCACCGAATGTTGAAAGCGTGAGGCTCGACTCGATCGAGATGTCTTCCCACGGTGCGCAATAACTGGGAGACCTTCATCGTTCCCGTGGCTTGAGCTGAAAACCGGCGGCGGCGCTTCTTTCGCCCTTGCGCATCGAGCCATGCGATGTACGACGGTTCGTAATGCAAAGAGCCGTCCTCGTCGATCAAATGAGTTCGCCTGCGCGTGCCCTGCGCGGTATCCCAGACTTTTTCCGTAAGATCCTTCTTGACTTCATATTGCGAAATGTCGGGCAGCGCGTCGCTGCGCACGATATAATTGCGCCCGTTTTTTTCCAGCACGAAGCCGATCACGCCGAGAGCTTCGAGCGATTGGCCGATCGCTCTTAACGATTTTGCATGCGGCACGTCGGTTCCCTTCGCGGCAGCTTCATGCAAGTAATTGTATGCGGGTAGGAGTTTTCCTACAAGCCTGGGGCCGGCCGCTTCACACTTTCCTGCGGCCGTTGAAAACAAAGGAACTTGAATCCGTTCTTTTCCGTTTCAACGTAATTTTAGCCTTCTCAAGTTATGACGGCAAACGAAACCCGATTTTAAGTATCGGCTTGTTCGCTCATCATCGTACGGAAAGTTTCGCTAAGGCTCCGTAATCCGTTTGCCACGGCCAAGCAATTCAGATAATAAGGGCCCGCGATGGCTGGACACTATACTCACTCACATTCATTGCGCGTTGTCGGTCAGGTGCTCGAGCAGCGGGCCCTGGACGTTTTTGAATTGAAATATTCAGACGGCAAATTTTGTCTTCAATGCGGTGGGCCGCTTCCACCGTACTTGGATTTACTCGAATTTAGCTATTCGATGGAGGAGATCGGCGCATTAGCTGCGCAGGCCAGGGCCCATCGCCGCGCTCCGTTTACGCTCGTCAAGTTCGAAAGTTTGCCGGAGATTTTACGCACTATTGGACGACGCATCGACGATCGGAATGGCGAATTATTGCGGGTTTGCAATGCCGATGTTCCATCCCGGCATGAATTGATCACGATCGAATATAGAACACGCGACAAAGGCCGGCACGTCGAAGAACTCCTGTTGTCCGCCATTGGCGATCATGCTCTGCGTCTGTACAAAAATCGCTCGCGCGACTTTGGCAATGAATCGAGCGGGGGCAACCGCTCTGCATAGCGCTCACTCGATAAATCGCCAATCAGCGAACGTCGCCGCTTGTCCGTAGGGCGCGCCATTCTCATCGAATAAATTCCAGACCGTCGCGCGCTCGATCGCGAAGCACCGTCCGCTTTTGGTAACACGCACACCGCTGTAATCGTCTATAAATCCCCGGTTGGCCACTGTAGCGAGCAGGCGCGATCTCTCGGTTTGCTCTGGCGCTTGCGCGGTGAGACGCGACGGCGTGACGACAAGCTCATCCCAGCTCAGCTCGAATAGCCGTAATCCCGCCTCGTTAGCATAATTTAAAAGCGGATCGGGCGCGGTATCATGGGAAAGCACAACGAAGGGCGCGTAATATAGATCGCGCGCCTGTACGTCGAGGGAGAACCCGGGGTCGATGAGATCTCTGCCAGTCCAATGACGAAAGCTCGCCGTCAGCCGTGCAACATGGGTTTCGAGATAGTGATTTTTAGAAGATGGCTTTGCCAGTTCTCTTGCTTTCACGAAGATTCAGTCGAATTTGACGTGCAAATGGCTGATTGATTTGGCTCCAGTTGTGTCCTTTTGCCTTGAATCGGATGGCCGCGCAATTTAACTGCGCCTTAACCGCGCCAGGACAAGCGTCCGATTACCACAGCGGGAAAAGCAAAAGCAATGAAGAAATAATCAAACCTCCGTGCGCTCGACGCGCAACATCAGTTTGACGGTCAGCAATTTTATCCGCTATGGATCGCTTACGGCCGCGTTCTAGTGTCAGGGGGTCACGATGAAGAAGCTCTCGGTTGTCGCCTTATTCATTTTTGGTCTTTTCAACGCTCGCACGACGGTAGAATGCGGCGAGCCCGCCCTGCGAAAAATTCGCGCGGCGATCACCTCAATCTCGGGGACCATGGCGCCGCCGTGGGCGGCTCACGAAGCCGGTATCTTCAAAAAGTACGGTTTGCAGGTCGAAGTCATTGCAACGCCAAGTGGCATTCAAGGTACCAACGCGCTCATCGCGGGGGAAGTGGCTTTCCTGCAAATCGCTGGAGGAACAACAACCGGAGCCGCAGTGGGCGGCGCCGACTTGAAAATCGTTGCCACAACCGTCGGAACATTGGTGCTGAATTTAGTCGTCCGCCCCGAGATCGATAGAGCCGAACAGTTACGCGGCCAGAGCATCGGCATCAGCCGTTTCGGCACCTCGCTCCATACCGGCGCCCGCCTGGCGGCAAAACATCTTGGGCTTGAACCCGGCAAGGACGTCCATATCGTGGAGATCGGCGCCGGCGAGTGGATTGTCGGAGCTATGCAGGGTAACCGCGTGCAAGGGGGCGTTTTTGGTTACCCGGCCACAAGCCGGGCAGTCAAACTCGGCAACCGCGTGCTTTTGCACATCCCCAGCTTGAATATTTCCTATGCATCCACGGGAGTTTCAACTCGCGGCGATCTTATTCGCGACGACCCGGATCTCGTCCGGCGCTATCTATCGGCCCAGGTCGAGGCCATCGCGTTGATGAAAAAAGACCGGGCGTTCGCCATCAGGATTTTATCCAAGTATTTACGCACCCAGGACATGGACTTGCTGAACGAATCCTACGATGTGCAAATTGCCAAGTATATGATGAGAGCGCCGCTTCCGACGGCCGAAGGAGTGCGCTCGGTACTGGAAGAACTTGCCGAGAGAAATCCCAAAGCCAAAGATCTCGATCCAAATAAGTTTTTTGACGACCGCTTCGTGCGTCAGCTGCAGGCGCAGAATTTTATTGAATCGTTATACCGTTAAAAAAAAGGGGCGCGATGGATCGCGCCCCTGCCCTGCCATCCGGGTGATTGGTCAATCGTGTTTGGGTTCCGCCGCCGCATTCGTACCGGCGATAAATCCCTGGGTCGTGCAGCGTCCCAATCCGTGTTGGTTGAATCCGCCGGCCGATTCGCCGGCGCAGTATAAACCGGGAATAACCACGCCGTTCATGTCCATGACCTGGCACTTGTTGTTGATTCTCAGACCCGAGCGGGTGTCATGCACATTGGGCGTCCCCCAGGCGGCGTAGAATGGCGGCGTCTGGATTTTGTGTTTGGGTGTCGGCTTGCTGAAGTCCTTGTCCTCCCCCGCTTCGACAAATGAGTTATAACGCTCCACTGTGGCCTGCAGAATCTCGCCGTTCATCGGTTTGGCCTGATACTCGTTCTTGATCGCCGCGGCGAGCTCCGGCAGGGTTTTCCCGCTGAAAAAATAACCGTCGGGATCCACGTGCGGAGGCGAGACGTTCCAGCCTTCGCGTTTCACTGCATCCGCGTCGAAGATCGCCCACACCGGCCCGGCGGAATAGTCCGGCGGCTCGGAATATTCATTCATCGCCACCGCGGCGTTGAAGAAATTGTATTTGCTAGGATGAAAATGGATGCTGTCGTTATTGCGATAATCGTTGGGAGTATACGGGTTGAAGTCGTTGTAAACGTTGCCGTGCGGATAATCTCCCTTTGTCTCGTCGTAAAATCTCTTGCCCACCTGATTGACCAAAATCAAATCGTGCCAATCCTTTACATCAAGCCCAGTAGCGCGAACCAGTGGAAAGAGCGGAAATTCGAGGGCCCACGTCATGTAATTCCATTTCGTCCCGATGACGCGTTTGGTACGGATGTTGTCGCCGTTTTCCAAAGTCTGGTTAGCAAACCCCCAAAGCGAAGCGCCGATCGCCATCGCCGCCAGCTCGCCGCTCGCATCCTGGTAGGTGTAAGGCTCGCCCGCCACCGTCAGGACAGCGGTCAGCCGCGGGTCGAACATGCGCCGAAAGTTTAGATTGCTGGTCATGCCGCCGGTAGCGACAATCACGGCTTTCTTGGCGTGGATCGTCATCGTCGGTTTGGTGCTATCGACGTTACCGTCCGAGCGAAAGCTTTTTAACGGCGCCGATTGACCGGGCATGATGCGCGGCGTGTACTGCGAGGTTATACCGATCACGCAACCGGAATTCTGACCTTCCCGGATAAAACTGGTCATCCTGTAGTTGAGCAAGAATTTCACGCCCTTGGCGCGGGCGCTATTTTCTAACGGTCTGATGAGGCCCGTTCCCCCCCGGTTATTGGGACTTTCATAGCCGGGGCCTTTGGTCCAAAAGCAGTGATTCTCACGCGGCGCCGAGTTGCCCAAGTTGTGGCCGCCCTGATTATCTGGCGCCACCTCTTTGAACAGCACGCCGTGTGCCAACAAAAACTCAAAGGTCAACGCGCAGTGGTCGGCGAACGCGCGCATCACCGCGCGATCGTTATAGCGATAATCGGGCCAGCCATTATCCTGAACGATAGTCCAGTCGGTAAGGTCCCTGAAGACTGTGTCCGGCGAATCTTCGATTCCATACTTCTTTTGCGCGCTGGTGCCGCCGCCCAGGGGCACGTTGCCGCCGCTGATGATCGCGTGCCCGCCGATGTCGTAATTAGTTTCGACGACGAGCACAGACGCTCCGCCTTCGACTGCTTTGATCGCTGCCGGCAGCCCGGCCGCACCGGATCCGATAACGACCACATCCGCTTCTAAGTCCCAGCTCTGACCATCCGTCGCTGCTTGTGCCATCCGTCGTTTCCTCCCTGATGAATTGGCAAATCTAGAATCGCTTACAACCGCGACGACAAAAATACAAGTCCGGCCGAGGTAAAAATTAAAAACAGCCGAAATAGTTGGCTGTAGCGGCGCTAGCGAGTCGAATGGAATCGGCTCTGTGCAATTTCGGCGACCGCGTTTCCGCTCGTTCTTTCGGCTATGGCCCTTGACCCGTCAAAGCGTTTTAGTGTCTGACGGCCCGAACATTTAACGAAAGGATCGACGATGGCTCGTTTGCCGGAGATCGATGTAGAAAAAACTTTCGAACAAGCAACGGGAGATTTATGAACGCATGAAGCGTGTGCGTGGCCAGGTACGCGGACCGTGGGCTGTATGGTTAGGAAATGCGGACCTCGCAGAGTATGCGCTTGAACTCTATGACCTGTTCGCTTCGCGCGTCAAGCTCGAGCGGCGCCTCGTGCAGTTGATTATTCTGGCGTTGGCGGCTTTGCCTCAGCACAGTTTGCCTGGTTCATTGACGAGCCGCACGCGCGTGAACACGGCATCCCACCCGAAGTGATCGAAGCTATTCGCGAACGGCCACGCCCAATTTCGCGCGTGCAAATGAAAGGTTCGTCTATGACCTAACCATCGCGTTGAATAGGACGCGCACGGTCAGCAACTCGACGTTTCTGCGCGGTCTTGATCTTTTCGGAGGTCAGCGACTGGTCGAGCTCGTCAGTCCGATTGGATTTTATGCGGTGATGGCGATGACCGTGAACGCTTTTGAAGTTCCGGCTCCGGGAGGAACAAAGCCTTTAGCGGAGATCCTTAACGGGAAGCATTGAGCTCTTGGCGTCCCTTGAGAGAACAGAATTACCAGGAAGAGGCTAAAAGTCCTAAGGGCGCCGGACACCAAGTCGTCGCCGGTCAGCCGACTTTCAGCTCATCTTTGGCGTGGCTAGGCTGGGCGCTAACCTGGTCCCGAGTCGATCTCGAAGGCGTTTTTCGACGCTCCTCGTTCTCGCGGGCTTTGAGCGCGTTCAGGCGCTCACGGAACCAGGTATTCTCTGGCCAGTGCCAGTTTTGATCGTGGTTTGAATAGCCAGTCGTCGGCTTCATATCGTTCTCGCTCAAAATTCTAGAGCAAGCTTTGTACCATGCTCTAACGAGCGAATTTTTCGGTGTTTCGTATGCTAAAAGGGGCGCGGTTTGAACAAAAACTGTCGCACTCGGCCACAAATCGTCGGCAAACGATAAACCTCTGTGTGAACGCACTAGGGTTGCGGCTTGTGCGTCGGTCGGATATTACGAGGGTGGAGGTGACAACAATAATGACCCGTCTAACGATCAAAGTTTTAAACCTAGTAAGCGCTGTTGGCCTTTTACTGGTATGGAACAGCGTCCTTTACGCCCAAACCGTCACCATCCGCGGAAGAGTTACAGACCTGAAGGGCTCGGATCTGGTCGTCGCAACCTCCAACGGCGATGTAAAAGCCGCTCTAATGGACAAAACCGTCATTCGCGGGGAACAACCGATCAAGTTCTCCGAAATCGTCCCGGGCATGTACGTTGGCGCAACCGCGACAAAACAGTCAGATGGCAATTTTCTGGCATCCGCAGTCAATGTCTTTTCCGAAGACCAGCGCGGAATTAGCGAAGGTCATCGGCCGCTCAGCTCGGCGCCCCAAAGCGGCGCGACGATGACCAATGCAAACGTTGAGCGGGTCGAGGATGTCGCGGTCCAGAACATCAAAGGCAGGTTAATGACTCTTAAGTACAGCGGCGGCGAATTGAAGATCTTGGTGTCGCCGGACGTGCCGGTCATGAAACGAATCGTGACCGATCGCAGCGCGCTCAAAGTCGGCGCCGAAGTTTCGGTGCAGGGCACCCGCAATGCCGACGGCGTGCTTGCCGCAACTCAGATCACGATTCGGGGCGCGCAGCGGTAACGCGTTTGCCGCGCCCTGCGAAACAAGCTTAGTCGAAGCTGCGCCAATTGAGATAATGCCTATCGAGGTAGAGCTTGTCGATATCCTGCCCGATCTTTACGCCACGGTCCTTGAGGTAATTCGCGATCGGTCTTAACGGCAACCCCACTGCCGCCAGGTAATCGCCCTCGATTGCCTTGATTAACTTTCGTCCCTCCCCCTGGATCGAATACGCCCCCGCTTTGTCCATTGACTCGCCGCTTTCAAGATAGCGTTCAATCTCCTCCATGGTAAGACTGCGCATAACGACATCGACAGTTTCAGTGGCGCGCAATCCCGGGCCGCCGCTTCGATCGACAATAGCGACGCTCGTATAAATCGCGTGCCTCTTGCCGGAAAGCAACCGCAGAATTCTCCCGGCGTCCGCCTCGTCCGCCGGTTTGCCGATTTTCTCGCCGCCAAGAAAGATCATGGTATCGCTGCCAATGACGATGCTGCCCGGACTCGTCCGGGCCACTGACTTGGCCTTCCCGACGGCGAACGCGAGAACTTCTTCTTGTATGGGCGAATGCGTGGACAGCCTTTCATCAAATTCCGGCGCTATGATTTCGAACGGCAACCCGAGCAGGGCCAGAATCTCGCGGCGCCGCGGTGACGTGGAGGCAAGAATGAGTCGCATGCAAAAAATTTAGAACGCGCGAGTGGATGGCTCGACGGGTGGGTATGGATCGGGAGAGTTTTCGCTGAGGTGGGAGTTCGCTCCTCCGTGACTGCGTGTCAAGAATTCTGCCAGACACTGTCGCACGTCCGAGGCGCTATTCGCCCGGGTCATGCGTGCGCGCATCTCCGCGGCGCCGCGGAAATGACGGCAGTACCAGGTCAGGTGCTTGCGCATCGCCATGAATCTAGCAGCGCCGCACAGGCGTTCGAAATGCTCGGAGTGCTCGACGATGACCCGAAATCGCTGCTCAATTTCCACCGGCAATGTTTCAAGACTCAAGTCCGTGTCGCGATGAATCGCCCGTTTGACGCGGTCCTTGTCGCGAAATATCCAAGGGTCGCCCTGAGCGCTTCGACCGATGAGAACACCGTCGACGCCGGTTTGACGCACGCGCCGGTGGACGTCGCGCAAATCGCGCACGTCTCCATTGCCGAGAATTAAAGTGTCCGAACCCTTGGCGATCTCGACGGCGCGCGCGATTGCCTGCCAATCCGCTTCGCCTTTGTATCCCTGTTCGAGCGTGCGGCCATGCAGCGAAATGGCCGCGGGGTTTTCCGTTAAAAGTGTCGTCAGCCACTCGTCAATGATGACGCGATCATAACCGAGGCGGGTCTTGACCGATACCGGAACGAGTTGCCGATTCCCGATCTTGAGGCCGCGCCGGCGATTCGCCGCCGCGATCTGTTCGATTGTCTCGCCGTCAAAACCGACATCCCGCAGCGTCTGACCTCGCTGCCAATCCTGGATTCCCCTCTGCGCCGTTCGAATAATCTCCCTTGCCAATTCGGGGGTGCGGATCAGCGCGGCGCCGCAGCCTGAAGCCGCGACCTTTTTGGCTGGACAGCCCATGTTGATGTCAAGTCCGTTGAAACCAAGCTCGCAGACCAGATGCGCGACCTTGTAGAAGAGCTCCGGTGTTTTGCCATAAATCTGCGCGACGACGGGCCGCTCGATTTCCGAGTAGGTAAAATCCTTGAGCAGCGTGTGTGGCGAATAAAGCGCCGATTGAATATTGACAAACTCCGTCAGCGTCACGTCCGGCCCGCCATGCTCGGCCGTAATGAAGCGAAACGAAGCATCGGTCACCCCATCCATGGGCGACAAACCAATGATCGGTTTGGTGATATGGCGCCAAAAATTCATAAGAGCGCCTTAGCGTAGCATCGCATCGGCTCACCTTCAATTCGACTGGAGACAATTGCTACCATTCTCCCTTTTTAGCCCGGGGTACTTGCTGAAAATGTCTTGACACTTTTTACGCCGTGGCCAATAATCCTGCCCGGTTGAGGAGGAACGCAGATGACGAACGTGATCCGATGGTTTTTCTTCGTTACCGCCTTTTTTTCATTTAACGCGATCAGTCTGCCGGCGGCCCACGCGCAATCGTCTATTTTGGCCAAGCCTTGCGTCGACTGCCATGGCTCGGAGCCAAAATTCCCCGTGC
>CAMLCX010000158.1 GCA_946478635.1 uncultured Pseudomonadota bacterium | reverse complement strand
GAAGTATCTTTCCGGATGAAGAATTTCCGCGGTCGAAAGCGGCGGGTTGGCATAGAGCGCGTTGACCCCTTGCCAGCCCCGTGATCGGAGCGCCCAATAAACAAATGCGGTGCCGGCGCGATAGGGAAACGTCAGCCGGCGTCTCAGAAAATTGGGTAGCTTGACGGCGAGCCTGTCGATCTCCGCCGCGGTCAGCGCGGAAATTTCAAGAGCGGCCGGCGATGGTTTTGCGTCGGTTTTGTCGATGGCGGGGTCCCTGAACGTAAGGAAAGCGTCGCCTACCGCGACGGCGCGAAATGCCGAGCGGCGATCGTCGAGAGAAACATTGTCGATGACGGTGCGCCACCTGAAGTGTTGTTCCTGCAGTGCCAGCATGATAGCGAAAACCGGCGCGAGATCTTGAGTTTTAATAGGATCGAGCAGCGCTAATGCACCGGCGACCCGAGTCATAGCAGCCGACCAGCTGACCGTAGATTTCGCGGGATCGTAGCGGATCAGCTGTTCGAGCGCGCGAGTCTCCGCCAACTCTTTTCTGAAGTCGTTCGAGTCGTGTAACAGACCAATGCTTTGGTAGGCTCGTTCAGCTTCCGCGAGCGGCGCGCCATTGTAGAACTCGATGGGCGCAAAATCCGGAGCCTCGCCGGCGCTCTCGGTGCCGGCGAGGCTGATATTTTGCTTTAGTGCAAGGCCGCGCGTTTGAACCACGCGTTTGACGGTTTCTGAAGAAGCTGTGACCGGTGTGGCCGGAATGTATTTAGGTTCCGAAGACACGCAGCCGGTCAGAAGCAGGGAAAATGCAAAAAGACTGTTAGCAAGAACGGCTGGAGTCCGGGGTTTGATGTGAGTTTTAAGCGAGCCTGGTTCATCCACTTACTTCTCCATGATGATGACCGAATAGCCGGCCTGAGTTACTTGTTGCGCTTGCGCCTGAGCGTCGGACCGGTTCGAAAACGTTCCCAAGTGCACGCGATAGTAAGTGGTGTCCTTCGATTGTAACGGCGCGATCGTTACGCCGGCAAAAGACTTGGCGGCGCGGTCGCGCAGCTGCTCGGCGTTTTCCAGCTGGCTGAAGGATCCCAATTGCAGTGTGTAGTCGAGGGTGCTGCGGAACGTATTCATTTTAATCGGACTGTCGAGCACGTCGACGCGCACCAGCGCGGTGCCAGGACCGACCAGGTGGAGGGTCTGAGCGGCCGAGTAGGAGAGGTCGATGACGCGGCCTTTGGCGAAAGGACCGCGATCGTTGATCGTGACTTCCGCGGTGCTGCCGTTTTCCAAATTGGTAACCATCACGCGTGTACCGAGAGGCAAGGTCTGATGCGCCGCGGTAAATTCGTTTTGGTTGTAAACTTCACCGCTCGCAGTCGCCTTGCCATGGAAGCCCGGCCCATACCAGGAAGCGATGCCCGTCTGGCTGAGACGGCCGGCCGCCGGTTCGAGGACGCGCACTTTGGGCGGTGGTATGGAACAACCGATCACCGTTGAAAGAGCAAAGAAGATGAAAGCGTTGCCGAAACGCCCTGGGACGCATGAACGTGGCCGACCAACTTTTGGCAAGTTTTCAAGGCTCATCGTGGCCGGAGTATAGCGAAAAAAAAAATTAGAGAAAAGCAAAACTCACCGTTTCATCGCGGCCCGGGCATTTTTTGATTTGGATTCGTTGCGACTCCGGACGGCGCGCTGGTTTTTTCCGAAGCTCGGCGAGTGCGAGGGGCAGGCTCATTCATGGCCGCCAGACCTGGTTTACCCGGGGAGGGGATTGTGTTAGGTTACGAGCGAAATTACAGGGAAGGTTGCAGTTATGTCCGGTCATTCTAAATGGAGCACGATTAAGCATAAGAAGGCTGCCAAGGACGCGAAGAAGGGCAAGATCTTCACCAAGCTCATCAAGGAAATCACGGTTGCGGCGCGCATGGGAGGCGGTGACATCAACGCCAACCCACGGCTGCGCACCGCCGTGTTGACCGCGCGCAGCAACAGCATGCCCAGCGATAATATCGATCGCGCGATCAAGAAGGGGACGGGCGAGCTTGAAGGCGTCACCTACGAAGAGATCCAGTACGAAGGTTATGGTCCCGGCGGTGCTGCCATCATTGCCCAGGTGTTGACCGACAACAAGAACCGCACGGTGTCGGAGATTCGCCGGCTATTTACCAAGCATGGCGGCAACCTGGGGGAGACCGGTTGCGTCTCGTGGATGTTCGATAAAAAGGGTTTGATTGCCATAGAGAAGGCGCAGGTTGACGAAGACCGCTTGATGAACATCGTTCTCGACGCCGGCGCCGAGGATGTGCGCGACGAAGATGAAATTTTCGAAGTCGTCACCTTGCCCGAAGACTTCGCTGCGGTTAAGGAGCGATTGGATCAGGAAAAGATTGTCGCGGCGAGCGCCCAGGTAACGCTGGTGCCTAAGAACACGGTGGATGTTGGCGCCAAGCACGTGGAACAGATTCTTAAGCTGACAGAAGAGCTCGAAGATCATGACGACGTGCAGAGCGTCTCGGCCAACTTCAACATCCCCACTGAATTGATGGAAAAGGCGAGTTGACGCAGTGGCGCCGCCGCTCAAAAGCAGCGCCGGGCGGATGCACCGCGAAATCATCCTTGGTATCGACCCCGGTTCGTTGGTTACCGGCTGGGGTCTTGTCGAAGTCGAATCCAATCAGCTTCATTGTCATTCGCACGGTATCATCGGAACTTCCGCGGCGCTGACTTTGGCGGAGCGCCTGAGCCAAATTTACCGCGGTCTGCACGAAATCATCGAACACTATCATCCGACTGCGGTGAGCCTCGAAAAAGTGTTTTTCTCGCGCAACGTGCAGAGCGCATTAAAGCTGGGGCAAGCGCGCGGCGTTGCGCTTCTGGCCGCGTCGGAACATCATATTGACGTCGCCGAGTATTCGGCCGCCGAAATCAAAGTGGCCGTGGTCGGGTATGGCCGGGCAACCAAAGAACAAGTGCAAAAGATGGTGAGCGCATTGCTTTGCGTGCGCGGCGTCATGCGGGCGGATGCCGCTGATGCGCTGGCAGCGGCGATTTGCCACATTCACCGACGAACTTTTCAACCCACGGTTATGCAATCGTTGAACGGCCGCAATAAAAAAACCAGCTGGCGGGATTGCCTGGAGCTTGCCGTCAAGCGCTGAGCCCGGTACTTTAAATGCCCGCCGCAACTGGATTTTGTTTTTGACGTGATCGCCCATATCAGCGGAACCCTGGCGCAGAAGATCCCCGGCGAAGCGGTGGTCGACGTGGGCGGGGTCGGCTATCAGGTACTCATCCCGTTGAATGTTTTTTATCGGCTGCCCGAAATCGGTGCGCCGGTCAGCCTGCAGATCTACACCCATGTTCGTGAAGACGCGCTGCAGCTTTTCGGCTTTCAGGATCCGGCTGAGAAACAACTTTTCCTGCTGCTCCTGGGTGTCTCGGGGATCGGCCCCAAGCTGGCGGTAAATATCCTATCCGGCATCGCTGCTGACGACCTGTCGCGTGCCTTGAGGGAGGGCGATCAGGTGCGCCTGGTGGCGATTCCGGGCGTTGGCCGAAAGCTTGCCGAGCGCATGATTGTCGAGTTGAAAGACAAATTGGCCGGGTTGGCGCCGGCCGGAGCTGAATTCGCCAGAGCCGAGGCGGGGTCGCAACTTCTACTCGACGCAGTTTCGGCGCTTATCAATCTGGGTTATAAAAGACCTGATGCCGAAAAAATCGTGCGCGAGGTGCTCAAGCGTGGCGAACGCTCTTTGGAGAATGTGTTGAAGGAATCGCTCCGCCGCATGAGCCCCTGACCGTTCGTTTCTGTATCCGTGATGTTAACCGGCGATAAAATCGACGAAGATCTGAGTTACGAGGTCAACCTGCGGCCGCGTGGATTCGACGAATACGTCGGCCAGGAACAGGTCAAGGCCAATCTTCAAGTCGCCATCGCCGCGGCGCGGGGACGAAAGGATGTTTTAGATCATATTTTGTTTCACGGCCCGCCGGGCTTGGGCAAGACTTCTCTCGCCTACATCATCGCGCGTGAGATGGGCGTCAATATCAAGGCGACTTCCGGGCCGGTGGTGGAGCGCCCGGGCGATCTCGCCGCGCTGCTCACTAATCTCGACGAGGGGGATGTGCTCTTTATCGACGAGATTCATCGCTTGAATCATGTCGTCGAAGAAGTGCTCTACCCGGCAATGGAAGATTATCAGATCGATCTCATGATCGGCCAGGGACCCTCGGCGCGATCGATCAAACTCGATTTGAAGCGGTTTACTCTGATCGGCGCCACCACGCGCTCGGGCTTGCTGACATCGCCGTTGCGCGACCGGTTCGGCCATATTCACCGGTTGGATTTTTATGACACAACGGCGCTTTCCCGTATCCTCAAGCGCTCGGCGGCCATACTCGGTGTGCGCGAACAGAGCGAAGGCATCGCCGAAATCGCCTGCCGCTCGCGGGGCACGCCGCGCATCGCCAATCGCTTGCTACGCCGGGTGCGCGATTACGCCCAGGTGAAAAGCGACGGCATGATCACCAAGGCCGTGACCGATGAAGCGCTGCAGATGCTCGAAGTCGACCGGATTGGCCTGGATAAAATGGACACTTTGCTGCTGTTGACGCTGATCGATAAATTCGCCGGCGGGCCCGTCGGCGTCGAGACTCTGGCCGCGGCAATCGGTGAAGAGAAAGATACCATTGAAGACGTCTATGAGCCGTTTTTGATTCAGGCAGGTTTTATACAGCGAACGCCACGCGGACGTGTCGCTACGACGCTGGCTCTTGCGCATTTTGGCCGGGAACAGAATCCAGCGGCGAGCGGCGGGATAAGAAAGCAACCCACTCTTTTTTGAGCACGGCCGGCGCCGGGCGAGCCAGGTGTCTCTGAAGGAAGTTGGCTATGGCGGAATTCGGCAAGACGCTCATTTTTCTTGGATTGCTCCTGCTGATTGTCGGAGTCATCCTGTCCCTGGCCGGGAAATTGCCTTGGTTGGGAAATTTGCCCGGCGACGTCACAATCGAGCGAGGCCGTTTCAGCTTCTATTTCCCGATCACGACTTGTATCATTGTCAGCATTGTCGTTTCGCTTGTCCTTTATTTTTTTAGAAGGTAAAATTTACTTGATTTAATCATATCTTAGAAGCGCAGATCCGATGCCAGCCGCAAATCTTACCATGACCATCGAGGAAAACCTCAAACGTGAGGAAACGAAGCGACGCAAGCGCGAGGCGATTGTTATCCTCGTCACGACGCTCATGGTCGCGGTATTGATCTATTTCGAAGTGCAGTTGCCGGATGTCTCGCCGGAATCGTCCACGGGCAGCAACATCGTTTTTTTTCTGCTGATCAACGTCAACATCATCCTGCTCGGTCTTCTGGTGTTTTTGGTCGTGCGCAATCTGGTCAAGCTCATTGTCGAGCGGCGCCGGCGCATCCTGGGCTCGCGTCTTCAGGTGCGTCTGGTGCTGGCATTCGTCTCGCTCTCCCTGGTACCGAGCGTGTTGCTGTTCTCGATCGCCGGGGGCCTGCTCACCCGGTCGTTTGATCGCTGGTTCGACTCCAAAGTCGATAGCGCATTACAAGGGGCCCTGGAAATCGGCCAGACCTACTACCAGAATTCGGCCAACAACGCGATTTTCTACGCCCGGCAGCTGAGCCAGCGAATCACCGTGGAAGGCTTTGCCGATGGCAGCCGATCGGCGGATCTCAAGACCTTCGTACAAAGCAAACAGCGGGAGTACAATCTCGGAACCGTAGAAGTATTTTCGCCGGCCGGCGAGCCCTTGATGGTCTCCGTCAACGAGCAGGTGCCGACGACCGGTGCGATCAAACCCGAGGCTGAGTTTCTTCACCGCGCGTTGCGCGGCCTCGAAGTGACGCGTACGGAAGTCTTCGGCGATGCTGACGTGATCCGTGGCGGCGTGCCGCTTTATGGCAAGGACAAACGCATTCGCGGCGTCGTCGTGGTCGACTACTATGTGCCCAAAAGCATTTCCAAGCGCGCCGTGCAAATCTCTCAGTCCTACGAGCAATACAAGTACATGACGTTTTTGAAAACGCCGGTTAAGAACAGCTACCTGCTCACCATGTTGCTGATGACGCTGGTCGTGATCTTCGCCGCGACGTGGTGCGGCATCTACCTCTCAAGAGGAATTACGGTGCCGATCCAAAAACTTGCGGAGGGCACCCACGAAGTCGCGCAGGGAAACTGGGACTACAAGATCGAGTCGGGTCGCGACGACGAAATCGGCGTGCTGATGGATGCCTTCAATCAGATGACCGGCGACCTGAAGCAAATCAAACTCGCGTTCGAGCGGCGCGGCACGGTGGTGGAAACGCTGCTGGCCAACATTGCCGCCGGAGTGGTTTCGGTGGACCCGTCCGGGAAAATAACCAACTGGAACAAGGCCGCCGAGAGAATATTGGCAGTCGATGCCGAGCGGGCCATGGGCAAAAACTACCAGGAAGTTTTTCAAGCCGAAGCTTTGCGCGAGATCCGCGCCATCGTCGACAGCGTCATGGAGCGTGAAAGCGTCGAGCGGGAAGTCAAGCTTTCTCTACAGGACCGGCTGCTCACCGTGGTGGTCAACGCCGCCACCTTGCGTGACGATGACGGCTCGATCCTGGGCGTGATGCTGTTCCTCGAAGACATTACGCAGATTCAAAGAGTGCAGCGCATGGAAGCGTGGCGCGAAGTGGCGCGCCGGATCGCCCATGAGATCAAGAATCCGCTGACGCCGATCCAGCTCTCCGCCGAGCGGCTGCGCAAGCGCTACGCGAAAATGCTGGAGGGCGACGGCGGCATCTTGGACAAGTGCACGACGACGATCATCCAGCAGGTGGACGAGTTGAAAAACCTGGTTAACGAATTTTCCCAATTTGCGCGTTTGCCGTCGGCACGGCTGGCGTCAGCCGATCTCAACGCCATCGTCAACGAGGCGCTGGTTTTGTTCAAGGAAGCCCATCCGGAGATTCAGTTCCAGTTTCGTGGTAGTGTCATTCCATTGTTGGATCTCGACCGCGAGCAGATCAAACGCGTGCTCATCAATTTATTGGACAATGCGGTAGCCGCGGTGGCCGGCCGGGGCGAAATCAAGCTGGCGACAACCCACGAGACGGCACGCGGCGTGGTGACCTTGGAAATTGCCGATAATGGCTGCGGTTTGGCTCCCGAGACCAGAACAAAAATATTCGAACCTTATTTTTCAACGAAGGAAAACGGCACGGGACTTGGGCTGACGATCGTCAGCCAGATCATCGAGGATCATCGCGGATACATTCGCGCCTGGCCCAATGAACCGAAGGGAACCCGCTTCATTATCGAGTTTCCGGTCAGCACCGGCGCGGTCGTGGAGGAAGTCGCCAAACTGGCGGCGCATTCTTGAACGCTGTTTAGGGAGGATGAGTGGAAGAATTAACCTCGCAGAAAACGATTTTGGTTGTCGATGACGAGGACGGCGTGCGCGAGTCGGTGCGCGAAGTCTTGACCGATGAGGGTTATCGAGTGGTCGACACGGCGGACTGCACGCGCGTTCTCAAGATGATTAAAGACGAGAAGCCCGAGCTGGTGCTGCTCGATATCTGGATGCCGCAGGTGGACGGTATCGGTTTGCTCAAAGAGATCAAGAGCCAGGAGCCTGATATCAACGTCGTCATGGTCTCCGGCCATGGGAACATCCATACCGCTGTGACCGCGACCAAGTTCGGCGCCTTTGATTTTATCGAGAAGCCGGTCACTTTAGACGGCCTGTTGTCAACCGTACAGCGAGCTCTGGGGGAAATGCCGAGCGCGACGGCGCAAAAGAAATCCACTGGCAAAAAAGCGCGCGCGACGAAGTCGGGAGCGGCGGTAAAAAACGGCGCCGGCGCGGTGATGCGGCAGAAGACTTTGCAAAAGAGCGTTGTCCTCTCGGGACAGGGGCTCCATTCCGGCGTCAAAACGGGGTTGATTCTGCACCCATTGCCGGTGAATCGCGGGATCCTGTTCACCGGCATCTCTGGCGATGTCACCGTGCCCGCCCATCTCGATTACGTCGGCTCGACAGGTTACGCCACTTCATTGCGCTCCAAGGGCTTTGCCATAGGCACGGTCGAGCATTTTCTTGCCGTCATGCACAGCTACGGCATTACCAACCTGCTCGTCAAGGTGCAGGGTGAAGTGCCGATCATGGATGGTTCCGCCGTAGAGTTTTGTCAGGCGATCGAAGAAGCCGGCATCAAAGAACAGGCGGAAGATTGCTCGGAGATCGTGATCGACCGGCCGTACGAAGTGCGCGCCAGAAACGGCGAATCGATCGGCATCGCGCCCGCTGAAACCTTTTCCGTGCGGTACCTGTTGCGCTATCCGGAGCCCGTGGGCGAACAGAAACACAGTTACACATACGGCGGCTCGGATTTCTTCAAGGCCGAGATCGCGCCGGCGCGCACCTTCGGATTTTTGCGCGATATCGAGAAGCTTCAAACCATGGGGTTGGCCGGCGGCGGCAAGCTCAATAACTGCATCATTATCGGCGAAGACAAGATCATCAATACGGATCTGCGTTACCCCAACGAATTCGCGCGCCACAAAATTCTCGATATTCTCGGCGACTTCTATCTCCTCGGCCGGCCGATCCGTGGCGCCATTTCGGCGTCCATGACCGGCCACTCGGATAACATCGCCTTGCTCCGGCAGATTCGAAGCGGCATGAATCTCTAGCCACGCGGCTTGCAAACAATTGCCGAAATTCTAAAAATTCACTCGTGGATTCCACATCTCCTTACTCCCGACTTTTCACAGTCAACGAAGCCAATGAATTGCTTCCGACATTGCGGCCTTTGGTGGAGCAAATCCTGGAAAACATTCGGCGCTTGAAGGGCGCGAGCGAAACCGTCATCCGCAGGGAGCAACTCGACGCTGATGCGCCGAACCTGATGAATCGGCTGCGGGAAGACGCCGAGGTGGCGAAGCTTATCGGGCAGGTGCAGGGCTGGGTCGATGAAATCAATACGCACGGCTGTATCTGCAAGGGCGTGGAGCAGGGGTTGATCGATTTTCCATGCATGCTGGGCGCCGAAGTCGTCTTTCTCTGCTGGCAGCTCGGCGAGCCTACGGTCGGGTTTTGGCACCGTATCGAAGATGGTTTTGCCGGACGCAAGCCGTTGCTCGACGGTGAGAGCTCGGATCCGGACGATAAAGTCTCCATCCACTGATCTGCTCTCGCGCAGGTGGCATCTTCGCGCTATCGAAATCGTTTGATGAGTTCTGCGTCTATTGCCATGAGCCGAACACCAGCGCCCGATACGGTTGAATTATCAACGCGCATAAAAGAAGAGGCGCAGCGCCTGGGCTTTGCTCTGGTCGGCATCTCGCCGGTGCAGCTCGCGCCGCACGAAGACTCCTTTGCGCGCTGGTTGCGCGACGGCCTGGGCGGTGAGCTGGATTATATGAAGCGCACCGAGGCGCTGCGCCGGGATCCGCGCAAACTGGTGCCCTGGGCGGCTTCGGTTATTTCCGTCGGCATGAATTATTTCACTTCGTTTCCCCGCGCTGACTCAACTGCCCGGCCAAAGGGCTGGATTTCACGGTACGCTTGGGGCGATGACTATCATGACGTGATGCTGCGCAAGCTCGAAAGGCTGC
>CAMLCX010000157.1 GCA_946478635.1 uncultured Pseudomonadota bacterium | reverse complement strand
CGTCCCTTTATGGTTCCACCAGGCACGCCGACCGAGCGGCTCCAACTTCTACGCAAGGGCTTCGCAGACACCATGCAGGACCCCGAATTTATCGCCGAAGCGAAAAAATCCAAGTTGCAAATAACTTACGTTTCAGGGGACGAAGTCGACAAATACGTGGACAAAGTCTTAGCGGTAACGCCCAGGGCCAAAGAGCTTCTCGACTTCCTAATCACCAAGCCAAAAAAATAGCTCAGCGAAACGATTATGGAATACATCGACGCCTTTTATAACGCCCTGATCAATATCCTACCTTTTACCAACCAAGGCCAGCAGGCCTTTCTATTCATGGTGGTGGGAATCTTCATCGGCTTCTGGGTCGGCATTCTGCCCGGACTGGGAGGCGCTGCAACCCTGGCACTGATGCTTCCCTTCATCTACAAAATGGATCCCACATCCGCATTCGCATTTCTCTTAGGATCGAACGCCGTCACAGCAACCACCGGAGATATCACCTCAATCCTTTTTGGCGTCCCAGGCGAAGGCACGACAGCCTCGACTATTGTCGATGGCCACCCGATGGCCAAGAAGGGAGAAGCCGGCCGTGCTCTAGGCGCCGCGCTGATGAGTTCTCTCGTAGGCGCGGTCTTTGGCGCCTTTGTCTTGGCGGCGGCCATTCCCATTGCCGCCCCCCTAGTTCTGTCCATCGGTTCTCCTGAGTTCTTCATGCTCGCTCTTCTGGGTATCACCTTCGTTGGATCGTTGAGCGGCGGAAACATCGTTAAGGGTCTAATGGCTGGCGGCCTTGGGCTAACGATATCCACCATCGGGCTAGATCCAATACGGGGTGTACCGCGCTTTACTTTTGAGAATGTCCTGGGACAAGGACCGTCGATCTTCTTGTGGGACGGCATTGACCTCGTCGCCGTAACCATCGGGTTGTTTGCTATTCCAGAAATTATCGACTTGGCGGTTCAAGGCACCAGCATCGCCCGGGAACAGGTCGGCAAACTAGGCGGCGTCATGGAGGGAGTGAAAGACACCTTCCGTCATTGGTGGTTGGTGCTCAAGTGCAGCGCACTCGGGGCCTATGTCGGCATACTTCCGGGAGTGGGGGGTGGCGCGGCACAGTGGGTGGCATACGCCTACGCGGTTCAAAGTTCACCGGACAAGGAACGCTTCGGCAAGGGCGCCGTCGAAGGAGTGCTTGGTCCGGGTGCCGCCAATAACTCGACCAAGGGAGGGGATCTGATCACTACCGTGGCGTTTGGTATCCCCAGCAGTGTCTCCACAGCGATCTTGTTCGGGGCGTTTCTCATTCAGGGGATCGTGCCAGGCCCGGACATGCTCGATCCAGCCAAACATCTCACGCTCACGTTCTCCTTTGTCTGGATTATTATCGTTTCCAATATCATCACCGTTGCAGCCTGCTTTCTTTTCCTCAACCAACTGGCAAAAATCACCAATATTAGGGGCTCTTTGCTTCTGCCATTTCTTCTGCTGCTCATTTATCTTGGCGCATTCACCGCCAAAAACAGCTTCGGCGACATGATCGTGCTGCTGATTTTTGGCGCCCTCGGCTGGCTCATGGTTCAGTTTGATTGGCAGCGTCCTCCGCTACTCGTCGGTCTTGTTTTGGGAACCATCACTGAGCGAAATTTCTGGATTTCCACCAGGGCCTATGGCGTCGGCTGGCTGCTGCATCCGGGAGTTCTGATTATTGCCGTTTTCATTGTCGGCGCAATTATGTACTCCATTCGCCAAATCCTGCGCGAGAGGAGACAGGCTCCGGCGGCGCCGGAGTCCGCGCCGGAGCCGCAAATGGTCATGCTCCGTAGCCAGGTTTACCGACCCCTTTTCGCCCTTTTCTTCGTGGCGCTGTTTATCTATGTGCTGCGCGAAACTTTTTACGAAATCCGCCCCATGGAAGAGCGAGCTGCGCTCTTTCCCATGGTTCTTGGCATTCCGTGTTTAGCATTGGCCCTTGTGGCTTTTGGTGAGGAGCTTTTCCACGCCCTGTTCCGCCCGACCGGGAGCACAATTCCGCCACCAATCACATCCTCTCCGGAATCAGCCGTCGCGCGAAGACGCGCCGTCTCCATCGTCGCGTGGACGCTAGGCTTCTTCATTGCCATCTGGCTATTGGGTTTTGTCATTGCCGTGCCGGTGGCGAGCTTTCTATATTTTCGGCTTGCCGGCCGTGAAAAATGGTCGCTCAGTATTCTTTTGAGTTTGGTTGCTGGGGTGATCTTCTACGCTCTGTTTGATTACCTTCTTCACCTGCCTTTTCCCGAAGGCACGCTGTTAGCGTGGATGGATCTCGCTTGATCGCAAACAGGACGGCGTCACGCAAAGGAGAATACGATGAAAAGATTTATCTTCGGCCTGGTCTTTTCATTCGTTTGGAGCTCGAGCCTTCACGCCCAGACACCTTTCTATCAAGGAAAAACGATTACGCTCGTAACAGGAACCACCGCGGGAAGCCAATATGATGCTCACGCTCGTCTCATCGCTCAGCATTGGGGCAAACACATTCCCGGAAATCCCGACGTCATCGTCCAAAACATGCCGGGGGCCGCTTCTCTGATCGCGGCGAACCATCTCTACAACGTGGCGAAGCCCGACGGTCTCACGGTCATGTCAATCATCCCGGCCATTTATTTCAATCAACTTGCCGGACGCAAAGAGGTCAGGTTTGACTACTCTAAATTCAATTGGATCGGCAGCGTAGACCGGTCGGATAATCTTATTTATATGCGCTCCGACACGCCGTTTAAAACCATCTATGACGTACGCGGCGCCACACAACCGCCCAAGTGCACCGCCACGGGGACCGGCACGGTCGGCCACTACATGCCCAAACTTTTAAATGAAACGATCGGCACGAAATTCGAGATCATTTTAGGTTATCCAGGCGGACCGGAAATGGATTTGGCGGTGGAAAAAAACGAGGCTCAGTGCCGCGCGTTTACCCACGCAGCTTGGTTCAGCGGCGAGCCCTATCGAACCTGGCTGGCCAAGGGGTTCGCCCATGTATTGATTCAAACGGGAAGAAAACGAGACGAGAGATTGCCTCAGGTACCGACGCTCAATGAGCTGATGGATGAGTTCAAGACCGAGGAGGCGGGACGCAGTCTAGCTAAGGTCGTTCTCGCTTCCGGAGATCTCGGTCGTCCCTACATATTGCCTCCCGGAATACCCGCCGAACGGCTGAAGACGCTGCGTGAAGCGTTCATGAAATTGATGGCTGATCCTGAATTTCTGGACGCAGTCAAAAAAAGGAATCTAGAGGCGGAACCCTCAACCGGAGAAGAGTTGGAGAAGTTAGCAAAAGAAGTGATGACTCAACCGCCGGAGGTCATCGAAAAGGTGAAAAAACTCATGGGGAAATGACGTCTGAAATTAGGAATCAGATCACCACAAAATCACCTTCGGAGGCGAATCATGAATAAAACTATCAGATGGACGATGGCATCTGTCGTTTTCACACTGCTGCACTTCTCCCAGGGCCAAGCGGAGGAACCGTTTTACAAGGGCAAAACGATAACCATTCTCGCCGGCACTGGAGCAGGCAACGTATACGATATCTTTGCCCGGCTGTTCGCCCGCCATCTTGGCAAACACATCCCGGGCAACCCGGACATCATTGTCCAAAACATGCCCGGCGCGGCATCGATGATCGCGGCAAACCACCTCACTAACGTGACAAAGCCCGATGGCTTGACCATCGGCGCGATCTTCCCGGCTCTCTATTTTGACCAGATCATTGGACGCTCAGAGGTAAAATTCGATTGGAGCAAGTTCATTTGGCTCGGCAGTCCGGCCAAATCAGACCAGCTTCTCTACATGCGCGCCGATTCCCCCTATAAGTCGATTGAAGACGTCGTGAGAGCCTCTCCTCCACCCAAGTGCGGGGCAACGGGCACGTCCTCGACCGCTTACTACATTCCCAAATTGCTGGATCAAAATATCGGGACGAATTTTGAAATTGTCTTAGGCTACAAGACCGGCACCGATATCGATCTGGCGGTGGAAAGAGGCGAAGTGATTTGTCGCGCTTTTACGATTGAAGCCTTTTTTGCCCGCGAGCCGTTTTTTACCTGGGTTAAGAACAAATTCGTCAGGATCCTGATCCAAACGGGAAAGAAGCGAGACGAGCGTTTGAAGGACGTGCCAACCATCCCCGAGCTTATGGACAGGTACAAAACCGACGACTCAGGCCGGCGCCTGGCCAATCTAGTTTTGGCCGGCGGCGAATTTGGCCGCCCGTACGTCCTGCCCCCAAATACACCCGCCGATAAGGTGAAAATTATCCGCGAAGCGTTCGCGAAGACTCTCAAAGATGAAGCGATGCTAACGGAGGCCAAAGCAAGCAATCTCGACGTCGAACCGAGCAGCGCCGAGGAACTCGATAAGTTGGCCAAGGAAGTCATCAGTCAACCGCCGGACATCGTCGCCAAGATGAAAAAACTTCTGAAGAAATAGAGAGCGCGTTTCAAAACGTCCACGGAGGAAACATGCTCAACAGACGAACTGCTTCCCTGCTGGTCATGAGTACTCTGGTCGGTTTCGCAGCTTGCGTTGCCTCCACCCACGCCCAAGAGTCATTCTACAAAGGTAAAACCATCCGCCTCATTGTCGGGCTCGCCCCTGGCGGCGGCTACGATCTCTATTCTCGGGTGATTGCCCGCCACATGGGTAAGCACATCTCAGGCAATCCAACGATCGTAGTTGAAAACATGCAAGGCGCCGGCAGCGTGATCGCGGCGAACTATATGTACAAAGCGGCCAAGCCAGACGGACTGAGTATAGGCCACATTTTAGGTGGGCTTTTCTTGCAGCAGCTTCTTGAAAATCCAGCCATCGAGTTCGATGGCCGGAAATTTGAGTACATTGGCGTTCCGGCCCAAGACCATTTTTTGATCGGGCTATCAAAAGCGACGGGCATTACGAGTTTCGAGAACTGGATAGCTTCAAAAAAGCTCGTCAAGCTCGGCGGCGTCGCTCCGGGCGGCGCCACCGATGATCTCCCCAAAGTTCTTGAAGCGACGCTTGGTCTCCCCATCAAAGTCGTCACGGGCTACAAGGGCACCGGCCCGGTTAGGCTGGCGTTCGACAGCGGGGAAGTCGATGGGGTTTGTAATGCCTGGGAGTCGTTCAAGTCAACCTGGCGTAAGCAACTAGAATCAGGGGAAGTCGTCATCGTTCTTCAAGCGACGCTCAAGGCGCATCCGGAACTTCCGAATGTCCCGGTTGCTTTTGATTACGCTAAAAACGAGGAAACCAAGAAATTGATGCAGGTGGTCACTCGGGTTCATGGACCTTCGGTCCGTCCCTATTTTCTTCCGCCAGGGACTCCCAAGGATCGGGTACTGATCCTGCGCAAGGCATTTATGGACACCATGAAGGACCCGGAATTTTTGGCTGACGCCAAAAAAGCGAAGCTGGATCTTAATCCTGGTGACGGCGCAGGGTTGGAGCGAAACGTCAAAGAAATTTTTGATCTCGATCCGCCGCTGGTATCCAAGCTGAAGGAGATTCTCAAATAGTGCTGAACTGCCGAAGGAACACAATCAGCAAGAGCCCCACTTTCCGTGTAAGTAACGACATGCGGTGAATTTATACTGTTGAAACCACGCATCACCCATTGCGAGAGACCCTTGACAATTTTCTCAGGAAGGAGAATTGCGATGGCAACGAAACCTACTCCCTCTAAAATCTTTCTTGAATTCTTGCCGCTTGCGTTCTTTGTCCTTTTTAATCTTTGCCCTGGACCGGCCCGGGCGCAGATGCCATTTTATCAAGGCAAGACCCTCACCATTGTTCAAGGGCGTGATCCGGGCGGCACGGGAGATATCAGGGTAAAGGCGATGCTTTCGTTTTTGCAAAAATATATCCCCGGAAATCCGAACATACTCAGCGAATACATGCCTGGCGGGGGAAGCCGAAAAGCCGCGAACTATATTTTTAAAACCGCACAGCCTGACGGTTTGACCATTGGCAATCTGGGCTCCGGCGTGGTCGCGGTCTCCGTACTCGGGGAGAAAGGAGTCATGTACGACCTCGACAAGTTTATTTATCTCGGATCGCCGTTCAGCAGCCATCAGGCGATTTTTGTCACTAGAAAAGATGCCGGGTTTAACACCATCGAAAAACTCCGAGCCGCCTCCGGGATCAGAATCGGGGCGCAATCGGTCGGCTTTTCTACTTACAATGAAGGCCGCCTGTTCGCTTACATGCTCGGTCTTAAAGACCCCAAATTCGTTACAGGTTACGGAGGAGCCGAGCTAGACCCGGCGCTCATGCGTGGTGAAATCGACGCCCGGGCGACCAGCGCCGACACCGTCTTCCGACGAAACCCGGAGTGGCTCCAAAAGGACCTCGTAGACTTTCACGCGATCATTGAAGTTCCCAAAGGCGATAAACATCCAAACTTCGCTCGCCTACCGGAGCTGGAGGAGTTTGCTAAAACGGAGAGAGATCACAAGATAATGACCATGCAGCGTGCATTCAGAATTACCGGCCAACCCTTTGTGCTTCCGCCAGACACGCCCAAAGACCGCGTACAAATCCTTCAGGAAGCATTTCGCAAAGTTTACTCCGACCCGGCATTTCACAAGGAGTTCAAAAAGCTGACCGCGGACGATGCCACGCCGCTCATGCCGGAAGCGCACGAAAAAGTGATCAGAGAAATTCCACGCGACCCTGAGATTGCAGAAATTTTCAAGAAACTGGTTGGAGCTGGTCCTCTGCCCCCACATTAGAACAACGACAGAAGCACTGACTTGTCGGGCGAGTCTCTGTGGCATGCCGCTACATGTTCTGGCGTTGAAATCCGACTGCACCACTTTCCGTAGGTCAAGATTCTTGCCTCACGTGCGTCTAAGAGGTAAATGTTACAATGTATGAGAAAACAGGGAATCATCCGGTTAATTTGCTCCTGGGCGCTATTTTCCGGGATGCTGCTACCGCCTGTCGTCACAGGCCAAACGGCACCGGCTCCGGAGAAACAAAAAATCGAAACCTTAATCAAAGAGGTCGGTGCACTCAAAGACGCTAAATTCGTCCGAAACGGCTGGACTTACGGTGTGTCATCGGCAGTTCGATTTCTGCGCGGGAAATGGGAAGCCAATGATGCAGAAGTGAAAAACGCGCGAGATTTTATCGACAAGGTTGCCAGCATATCGGGCACCTCGGGGAAACCTTACCTCATTCGTTTCAACGACGGTCGCGAAATCAAAAGCCACGATTTTCTGTCTGCCGAACTGAGGAAAATCGAATCTCAGTCATAAAGACCGCCCCGCCGACGCTTATTCCGAATAGTTGTAATCGTTCTGCTTCGCCAGCGTACAATCCGCTTTTGCAACAGCGCGTAATTTCATCGAGTGACCGCTGAGTCTCTACCGGGGTAAGGCTCTATTCCAAAGCCGTAGGTGATCATTCGCCGGGGCACCTCTCTTGCTCCGGTAAATGATCGTGCTGTTAAAAGTCTTATTTCTGGTCGGCTTTATCGTGGTGGCGGCGCTCAAAGCCGATTCGACAACCGACCAGGACGTACATCGTGGCATTTCCGAGCATTCCAAAGAATCTTCCGGCGGGATTCCCGAAAAGCGCCTGGTCATCCGGATAATCGACGGCGACACAATCGTCATCAGCCCGAACGAAAAAGTGCGGCTTATCGGCGTCGATACTCCGGAAACCGTTCATCCAAATAAGACTGTGCAGTGTTTCGGTAAGGAGGCCAAAGAGTTTACCCGGAGCATGACCGAGCGAAAATCCATTCGCCTGGTTCTCGACGATGCAAACGCGGCCCACCATCACAAAGATCGCTACGGCCGAACCTTGGCCTACGTCTATTTTGACGACGGCACGATGTTGAACACTGAACTCATCCGCCGGGGATACGCCCACGCTTACACTCGATTCCCGTTTCGCAAGGTTGTAGAATTTCGCCAGCTCGAACGCATCGCTCGCAGCCAAGCCGTCGGTCTGTGGGCGAGCTGTCCGGTGAATTGATCCCAATCTACCCGGAGGTAAACAGAAGCAATGTCGGTGATTTTGCGAACATCCTTATTGCTCGCCGCATCGAATGTCTTCATGACGTTTGCCTGGTACGCGCACTTTAAAAACCAAGCGATCGTCCCTGGTACGTCGCCGCTCTGGTGGGTTGGGGGATTGCCTGCTTCGAATACCTGATACAAGTACCGGCCAACCGCATCGGTCACACCCAATTGAGCATTTCGCAGCTAAAGGTCGTGCAAGAAGTGATTACGTTATCGGTCTTCGCGCCGTTCGCAGTGGTGTACATGAAAGAGCCTTTGAAGCTTGACTATCTTTGGGCTGGTCTGTGTCTGCTCGGCGCGGTGTATTTTATGTTTCGCTCAAGAACAAGGTTTGCCGTGCCGACTCGATTTTGATTCATAGCTGGTGTAAGTCCAAAACGTCTGTAAATCCCTAGCCTTAACGTGCCCACCGTGCTAGCGTGATGCAATCATGCTGCTAGACACGTCAGTCGAAGCTGCCCGAGTACAAACCGAAATACATCGAGCGCTCGGCGCCCCGCGCCGGCTGCAACTCGCATGTCAGTTGAGCGAGACCGTTCGAGATCTGGCACGCGCTCGTATCCGTTCCAAGCATCCCGAGTTCGACGAGACGGCAACTCGCGACTGGCTTATCTGGGAACTGTATGGCGTCCGGCGAAACGGTAGATGACGTAATTCGCCGGATCATAAGTATCCTTGATGCGGCGAGTGTCCCGTACATGCTGACGGGCTCTTTTGCCAGCTCTCTACACGGCATGCCCCGCGCGACTCAGGATATCGATTTGGTCATCGCCCCAAATCTAGCGAGTCTTGAAGCGGTTTTAAAAAACTTTCCGGAAGATCAGTATTATGTTAGCCGCGACGCAGCACTCGAAGCCTACCGGCACACTTCCCTTTTCAATGTCATCGACATTGCCTCTGGCTGGAAAATCGATCTTATCATAAGGAAGCCACGTGACTTTAGCCGGCTTGAATTCGATCGCCGCACGCCAGCTAACATTTTGGGGACAACCGTATTCGTCGCCTCGCCCGAAGATGTTCTGATATCCAAGCTTGAGTGGGCGAAGCTTGCCGAATCGGAACGTCAGATCGAAGACGCCGCGGGAATCATCCGAACTCAGGGACCAGACCTCGACACTGCCTATATCGAGCGTTGGGCCGAGAAGCTGGGACTCCAGGCACAGTGGTCTTTAGCGCAAGCAAAGGCAAGCTGACGACCGAGCACGGTTACCGATCGAAAACGGCCAAATGGACAGAGCCGAAGCGAAATCATCCTCGCGAGAACGCTGAGCGAATTCACCGCCCGCCCCTACGACCAACTCGTGGCAGCGATAAAACACACAGACGTAGAAAACGTCACCGGAGAGTCAGGCGCCAACTACCAAATCGAGATCGACGTGCTCTGGGATTCAGCGGCCAATAAAGACCTGCGTATTATAGGCTCCATCGACGACGGCGGCTGGCGGGCGTTTCTCCCGCTGACCGAGTCCTTGATCATGAAACCCGACGGGACGTTGATTTAAATCGCCTTGCCATATTTGTTCTCCAAAAACCTCTCTGCATCTCGGATCGTCTATAGACGGCAAAGGCTGAAATAGGCGCAGTGTTTGC
>CAMLCX010000156.1 GCA_946478635.1 uncultured Pseudomonadota bacterium | reverse complement strand
CCGCGCCCGCGGTGGTGCGCATATCGACGGTGTCGTAGTTATCTTTGATCGCGAAGGGAATGCCGTGCAGCGGCCCGACCAATCTTCCAGTGCGCGCGAAGTAGGCGTCCTGCGCTTTCGCCACTTCCAGGGCATCCGGCATTTTCGGATCGTTATCGACGGTATCAGTCTTGGATCGCTTGCCGCGGATGTTCAGCGTCATATAGGCGTTCAGCTGCCCGGCATTCTCGATCGGCGTCAAATCGCCGAGCATCAAGCCGGTCGCCGGATCGACCTCGCCTTTCACGCAGACGCCGTTATAGGCCTCGATGCGCTTGAAGTATAACTGCACGAGCTGTGTCGCGGTGATTTGTTTTGCGCGAATGGCGCGATGGACATCGGCGATGGTCGCTTCTTCGAGGTGAAAGCGACTCGACTGGGCGCCGGCCTGACGCAAATATTCAGGCGCCAACGAGAGCAGCATCAAAGCGACGATCAGCATCGCAAGGGTTCGACGAGAATTTCGGACTTTCACGGGGCCTCCTCCTGAGCGGTTCTTCAGTGAACAGTAGCCGTGCCAGGAATATTTCGTCAACAGAAAATTTCTGGATGTGCGGTCTGATCTACAAGAGTCGAGCGGGACGGCCTATAAAACCTGACGACAAAAATGCAGAGGAGGCCCAGTCGATGTGGGCTCGCTCGGAATCGAATTATCTCTCTGAGCCAGTTGTCCGATTTGCTCCACCCACATCCTGGCCCGGATTATTCATGCTACGAGGAAACCTGACGACACTCCGTTGATCGAGGTGTGACCCTGGAGGAAGGAAGGCACCGGCGCGAATGTTTCATTTTTGCCTCCCCGCTCGGCGCGATGTTTGACCTTTTCGCTGCTGACCTCATGGCAAGTCGCCCACTTGCATCTTAAAGGCACAACCGCTTTGCCTTCGTTCCGCAAGGGTTTCAGCTCGATCGCCGCTTTGCCGCGAATAATCCGGGCTGGCTTACCGCGCACGGGATATTTTGGATTGCAATGATCTCCGTTTGTATTGTCGATAACCTCATAAGCGACCGGCACTTTTAAAGACGCGCCGGAACACGTAATGGCTGGGTAAGTAGAACGCAATCACGTTCACTGCCATCAGCAACAGGACCCACAGCCAGGGTGCTACATACGTCTGGGGCTGCTTGTCGTTGAGTCCGTACACGTAGTTGATATTGACTGCCCACGTAGGATGACTGGCGGAGGGTGGCGGCGCCGGGGCGAAAAGATAGGAAATGAGCAAGATCACGACCGCGGCCGCCGTCTGCAATCCAAGCGCTCTGCGGTCGTAACCCAAACGCGCGACCAGCCATAGCAGAACAAAGGGCAACCAACCATGAAACAACGAGAGCCCGCGAAAGAAGAGCGGAATGCTCGAATCGAGCATGTAGCTCGTCACACCGGTTATTTCCACCCCGGCAACAAGCCGACACAGCAGATCCACTACCCACAGCATCTGCGGCGCCGTGATCGCGATCGCCTGCATGCTGATGAGCAGCGGATTTTCGAACCAAATCGCCACCGCGGTGACAAGTAATGCGACGTCGCAGAAGTAGAGAAAATTCCACGGGCTATAAGTCACCCAGTAGCTCGGCACCAGAATGACCACGAAGACGGAGTAAGCCACCTTCAGCCAGTATGGAATGCGTCGGTTGGGTGCCGTTGTCATGATAAGCTGTTGTAAGAGTCGTAAAACGAGGCGCTCAGGCTCACACGGATCGCGTCGGCCCGCGGCAAATATCAAGTATATACGTTGGCCCCTCGATGGGCGATACTCAACCGATTACATCCAGCGGAAGCGGTTCGACCGAAGGGAAAACGATGCGAACATCTAACAAACATTACCGGTGCAGGCGTCTCGTTCATCTTACGTACGTCATATTGGCGTTAGTATTGTTTTCATCGGACTCGATCGCAGCAGCAGAGTACGCGTATCCGTATCGCGATCCGTATATTGCGACTGCCACCACCGCGATTTTGAGCGACGATGGCGCCACTCCTAGGGTGAATTCGGAAGTGGTCCATGTACCGGGGCTTCCCGGCAGAAATAAGCTGCCGTCGCTCGAAGGACGCGGCGACGTGAGTATCGCGCTCTATCGCCAAAATCGCCCGGCGCCTTTGATCTTCATTCTCGCCGGCATCGGCTCCAATGCCTACTTTGGGGTTGGCCCTTATTTAGCCAGCCTCTTCTATAAAGAGGGTAACCATATCGTCATTCTGCCCTCGCCGATGAGCTGGAATTTTGCATTGGCCGCGAGCCGAAGCGGTGCGCCGGGCTTCGCTCCGGACGACGCCCGCGATTTGTATGAAGTCATGCAAAAATCTCTTGCGACCGTGAAGGAGCGCTACGATCTCAAAGTTACCGCAATCAGTTTTATGGGAGTCAGTCTCGGGGCACTGCAAGGGGCTTACCTGAGCGTCGTCGATGATGACGAGCGTAAAATCGGTATAGCAAAGTATCTTCTCGTCAATCCGCCCGTCGATCTCTTTTATGCCGTCAGAAAACTGGATGAATGGAACGCGTTGCAGAACAAATTCGGCAGAGACAAGTCTCAAGCGATCATCGCGAGAGCCGTCGCGATCGTGCAATCATTTTCCGAAGAAAGACGCGACAACCCGGAGATTTTTGACAGATTGGCCAAGAAGTTCGCCGGTTTCACGGCCGAAGAACTGCAATTTTTGATTGCCGAGAATCTCCAGAGCCAGCTTTCCGAGCTCGTCTATGTCACGCAAGTCCTGCACGACCAAAAGATTCTTAGCGCGCCCAAAGGCCAGATGCGGAGACGCCTTCAGGAGGCCAAGAGTTTCACGTTCACGGATTACAACGAAAAGGTCGCAGTGCCCTTGTGGAGACTTCACGCGAGAGAGCCCGAAGCTGCTTTGGAAACCTTCATCAATAGAGGATCCTTGGCAAGGATTCTTGATCGGCTACGGGGCAATTCAAAAGTGCATATCACGCACAACGCCGATGATTTCTTAGCCGAAAAGAAGTCCATCGAAGAACTCAAAGAGGCATTGGGTGACCAAATGACGCTTTATCCGTACGGAGGACACCTGGGCAACCTCTGGTACTCGGAAAACAAAGCGCTTGCGCTAAAGATATTGCGGCAGGGACCTTAATCACAGGCGACAGAACATACAACAAAAACTACATCACGACCACGCGGGTGTTGAGCTTTCCTTTGGCCGCCCGTTCGAGAAGCTTATCGATTTTTTTCTGAACCAGTTGTCCGATCTGCTCCTGTCCGCACTCTTGGCACACCGTGCAGGGGATATTTTGGATTTCAAGAAGGTCGGTTTTTATTGTCGTTCGCGCTAAATAGGTCCTCGAGGCGCACTGCGGGCATTTGCCTGGCATAGGGTTCAATACAACGTCAATTTGGATTAGTCACCATCCATCATAGCCGGGATGAGTAGACGCGGGATGACATCGTTTGCAGCTCGCCATCCGGCGGCGTGATTCAGATTACGTTCACTTGGCCGGTCCGCGAGCGAGTTTCCACATCCAAAGACTCAAACCGCCAAAAATAATAAAGGCCAGCACACTGGGCCATAGCGGCATCCGATAACCTTCCACGAGCACCTCTGGCCGTATCACTAGCCGGGCCAATTGAGCGACGGCCATCAGGCCGAACACGATACTTGCCACCCGCAGTGCTGTGACTTGGGAGTTCATCCAAAACTCGGCGATCGCAGATCGTATCGTTCTGGTGCTGAACGACGCTTCGGATTGGAAGCGGTTTTCACTCCACGATAACTTTTACCCGCTGGAATCCATTGTTGCCGTAGCCGCCGAAGTTCCACTGCTGGTCGCGCGGCTGGACATTTCCCTCGGCATCGGTCGCACGAACGCAAAGGGTGTGGGTGCCTGGTTCGGCATTCCAGTGAAACGTCCATGGCCTCCAGGCGTACGGTGAAATCATTTCGCCCAATTGGGCTTCCGACCAGGTCGAGCCACCATCTACGCTCATCTCGACTCGGGAGACGCTCGAACGGCCAGCCCATGCTTTGCCTGTAAGAGTGACCGTACCCGCTTGGAGCACACGAGTCCGCGTCAGAAAATCCGGAATCCCTGGTGGAATCATTAGCGCGCGCACTCTGATCAAGGAAATCGGATCGCCGGGATCGTCCGGCGCCTCCGCATAACGGTACACCCGCATCATTTGATATCCCTGAAAGGGCTCGGCGACGGCTTCGATGCGGTCCAACCATTTGACACTGGTCATGCCATACCAGCCGGGCACCAACAACCGGAGTGGATAGCCATGCTGAGGTTGAAGCGGTTGGCCATTCATCTCGTACGCGAGCAATACTTCTGCTCTAGTCGCTTCGCTGACGGTCAAACTGCGCTGATAGGATTGCACCTCGCCTCCCTCCACGCCTCGATCAAGACCCGTAAAAACAATTTCGACCGCATCGTCGCGCAAACCCGCTTCTGCGAGGAGGCCCTGCAGTGGAGTGCCGGTCCATTCCGCGGTGCCAATCGCCTCATTGAACCACGGCTGGCTAATGCGCCGTGGAGCAAAAAGCGCCCGGCCGTTTCCCGCGCACTCCATGGTAACCGCAAAAGTTTGCGCGGGTCTTTTTTTAATCTCCTCCAAGGTTAGCCGCAGCGGCGTCGACACTAGTCCCTCGACGTTCAGGCACCAGTCGTTCGCTGACACCGCAGGAATGTCGTAGTGAACCAGAAGATAGTGCATGCCGGTCGGAGTGACGGGATAGCGTATCCCTTCCAAGGGTATCCCCTTGTTGCGCAAGGCAAGCTGCAGTTCTTCCCTGTAGAGGCTCTCTGTTTGAGCGAACCCGGTGCCGTCACCGACGGTTACGAATTGGTCTGCAAGTTTTTGTTGTTCCATTTTTTCGGTGCGATCGGTGATTATTTTTTCAAACCGAATGATTTAGCAAGATCAGCGCTCCCCACCCGAGAAGCGTCACTCCCAATGGGCCGCTCAATTTCCTTCCCCACGGCATGTTCTTTTCCACGGCCATGACGACTCCCAGCGCCAGCATCCAGCCGATATTCCCCACGCCGACACCGAACATCAAAAGCATGAGAGCCCAACAGCAGCCCACACAAAAAAGACCGTGATGGATTCCGAGCAAGAGTGCGTTTCGACGATTATTGCTGCCGCGCCAGTACTCCATAACGAAGCTCAGCGGCGCGCGGCATTTGTCCAGGCAGCGGTATTTCAGGCGACTGAATTGAAATGCGCCGGCCAACAGCAACGTGCCCGCTCCGATGACATAGGCGTTCGTCTCAAGCGACGGGTTGTGCTCGACAAGCTCGTGTAAGACCCAATCTGCCAAATGGGCCACGGCACCGAACGCCGTCCATACACCCAGATAACCCGTAATCACAAGAGCCATGAGCTGCGATCGCTCCGGCCGCTGAGCGGTCAAGCGGCGAAATATTTCCAGCAACGGAACGGTGGTTGGCAACATCATGGCGGTCGTCATCAGGATCCAACCGATAAGATAAAGCACGACAGGCGTGAGGAGCGAAGTCGCGCCGATCTCACCTAATCTGCCGTGATCGAGGTAACGACCATAAGGGGATCGATCCCAGATCCAAAGCGTCATCCATGCGAGCGTAACCAGTGCGCCGATTGACCCGAGAAACGCTCTACGATCGGCTACGGCATTCATAAAAATCCAGCAGGATGAATCGGCGTGACCGCGTCACATCCGCATCGCCGGGAGCTTCCGGCTCTCGAACCGCCGCTCGCTTTCTCCCATCAAAACGCTTGTTCTTAGCTCTGGAAAATGAATTTTCCTTGAATCGCGTTGTGGTCTTTAAGGTCGATGTTTTGCTTTAATGCCGGATTGTTCATTTTGTACTTGGTCGCCTTGGCCACGTACGCCGGAGCGCCGGGAATCGTCGAGAATATCGAATCGCGCAGTGTCGTCACCTCGCCGTTTGGGCCGCGGAAAGGTTCCATTTCGCAGTCGGCAACAGTGCCAATCCGCAGGATTCCCTTCCCTTCCTTGACCTCAAAAGTTATCGGCGAGCGCTCTACGGCAACCACTTCGCCGATCAATTTTACGAGATCTGCGACCGGCCCGCCTTGTTGACCCGTGTAAACACTCAGCAGCGCTTGTTCCTGCTCCTTTGTCGCCCGCTGATCGATATGAACGACGACGCGCCAGTTACCTTTAAGGATGTTTCCGGGGACGTGAGCGCAGAACCCCATAGTGAGACCGGATACATCGACACCATCGATTTCACCTTTTTCGAAATGGTGCGCCAGCGCAGTGTCGCAAGTCCCGTTATCCGGATCAACACCAACCCAGCAAGGACACAGCACCTCGCAATTGCACACCTCCAAAAGACTTCCTTCAAGCTTGTAGGCCATGGCCGTTTCCTCCTATAAAAAGTTTCACCGGTAAACAATTTTCCAAACGAAATGATCGTCGAGAATATTCTTCCAATTATTTTTGAACTGAAAGCCGCTGTTGCAGCGTTACCTCCGTTCGGAGCAATAGAAAAAGCCAGCTCGCCCGCGATTATGATCATCGGAGCCGCTGACTTTAAACTGCTGTTCATATGCCCTCGAATGATTCTTGACAACCGGGAGGCTGTTACGGGCAGACAAATATCACAGGGAAGAAACGTGTCAAGCAGTTGTCGGGTTCAAATCTGTAATCACCCTGAAGAAAGATTCAATTACAATAATCCTGGCGTATGAGCGGCAAAAGCGCAGCAATTAGGCTCGGTGCCGAGTCAGAAAAAAAAACCTCCTTTTCATCTAAGCAGCAGTTCCGAATAACCGGAGCGCGTTGTCGCCCAGGATTCCCGCTTTAGCTTCCGACGACAGATCCTCCCGCGCATTGATAACCGGTACAGTATTGGGCCAGCTTCCCATGGTATCCGCGTGCGGATAATCGGTGCCTATCACCCAGTTTTGATGACCGTATCGCTCGACCAAAATGCCCAACAAGGCCTCCGTCGTGCGTACAGAGAAATACAATCGGTTAAGGTATTCGATCGGTTCTCGTTTGGGCTTGTTGGTCAATCTGCCGTAATCACCCTCACCAGAGTACACCGCGGCAAGACCCTCCATTAAATGTGGGACCTGTGTCCCGCCGCCCTCCAGAAAACAGAAGCGCAGCTTTGGAAAAGCGTCGAGCACGCCGCCGAAAATAAGATTGGCGATAGTTATGGAATTCTCCATCGAATTCCCGAGAGCGCTCCAGAAGCCATATCCACGCGTGGCATAGTGGCGGGTCATACGCCAGCCGCCGACCATCGGCCCGGTGTTCACGGGATGAAAAATGATCGGAACACCGAGTTCTTCGGCTTTAGCATAAACAGGCCAGAACTCTTCGCCGTCGAGATCTTTGTCGCCGACGGTGGTATAACACACCGCTCCCTTGAGGCCGAGTTCGCGCACGGCGCGATACAACTCATCGGCGGCGATTTGCGGCGCTTGCATGGGCAACGTTGCGAGGCCGAGAAATTTGCCGGGGTATTTTGTTACTATACGGCCGATGGCGTTGTTATACGCCTGGCAAACGGCCGCTCCGAGTTCAGACTCGACGTCGTAGTAAAACGAGCCGTTGCTCGGCACCAGAACTTGAACGTCGATACTCGCCTTCTCCATGTCGGTGATACGGACTTCCGGTTTATTGCCGGACGAACGCGGCCTCGGATTGAACGGATTGGGTATGGTCCGCGCATAATCGGGAATGTTTCGTTGGCGGGCCGGGTAAACTACGCAGGAGTTCCCCTTCTCGTCCGTTTCGATACGCGGACCCTCCCGGCGATATGCGGCGGGCAGGTCGGCGAAGGCATCCTCAGGTAATATATGCGAGTCACAATCCACGTACGTCATGGCAATCTCCTTGGATCAAACAGCTGTCTGGCGCCCTCTGGGCAGGTCCAATAGACTATGTTTTCGCATCCGGCCCGCCAGACTACTTCACGCCGAGCGCATCCCGATACTCGTCGCGGATCTGCACATAATTTTGCCCGAGGCTCAAGTCCGACGGCACGATCCTTACGTTCTTGATCAGGTCGAGCGGATTACCCGCGACATCCTTGCGCACTGAGCTCCGATCGGTTTTGACGATCAGTTCCTGCCCTTCCCGCGACAGAATAAAATCAACGAAGAGCCTGCCCGCGTTTGGATGAGGGGCCAGCCTGTTGATGCCAATCAACCCGGCCGCGGAAACGACAGGATCCAACGCTAGGAACTCCACTGGGCTGCCTTTCCGCTTGGCTTCAATCACGTTTTGCAAGAAGTTGTTCACTAGCAGTGCAATCTCGCCGCCGGAAAGCAATCCGGTCAACAGCGTCCGGCCTTGAGCGAAGCGGACCTCCTGCGTCTTAAGGCCCTCGAGAAACTTTCGCGCCTTCTCGGCGCCCCAGATTTTTCGCAAATTCGCATACCATTCTAAATCCGAAGAATCCATGCCCAGACGGCCCTTCCATTTCGGGCTCAGCAAATCCGTATAATCCTTTGGCAGATCCGCGGGTGCGACGAGTTTCGAGTTATAACTGACCACCATCGGCGTGGTATACATCGTCGCCCACATGCCCTCGTGGTCCTTGTGGCCCTCCGGAAAATCCTTTCGTTGGGCGGAATCGTATCTCGCAAAATAACCCTGCTCCAAGAGCGCATATGGCTCAAATCCCGTGGCGTTCATGACATCCCATATGTGCGTTCCGGCGCGTTGCTCGGTTTGAATTCGCGACACCAAAGCCGAGCCGGTGGCCCGGTAAAAAGTGGTCTTGATGAAAGGAAATTTTTTTTCGAGGGCCGAAAGAATGGCTTGGGCATCGGGAATAGGCATGCCGGAATAAAAAACTAGCTGTCCTTCTTTTCGTGCGCCTTCTACCATGTCTTTCGATTGCGCCGCGAGGTCGCTTACCGGCACTAAAGAAAATAGAATCAAGAGAAAAAAAACTATATGTTGCGTTGGAACCCACTTCTTGCTCGACATCATTCATCCTCCTGCGGTAGGCCCAAGTAACGCAGCTTGATTCTAGTTGTCAAGTCGTGCGATGGGAAGGATTCATCGAAGGATTGAACTGACGTTACAGTTGGATAAGAGTTAAGATTTATCCGTTGGGGAATTCAATTCAATTGTAGGCTAACCACAAGCCCGCGAATTGCACCATCATCGCGACGCGACCGGTTGGAGACGGACAAACCCTCACGCAATGCACCGAACGTGGAAGGCGAAGACGACCTATCCCCAGCGCGCGATCAAACCCAGCAGATCGCAGACGCGATTGGAGTATCCCCACTCGTTGTCGTACCAGCTCAAGCACTTTAAATATTTGCCGCCGGTAACGCTGGTAAAGGCCGGATCGAAAATAGACGAGTGCGGGTTGCCGATGACGTCGGAAGACACCACGGGCGTTTCCATGAGCTGCAAAATGCCTTTCATGCGTTTCGAATCCGCCGCTGACCTGATCGCGGCGTGAACGTCATCGGGGCTGACGGTTTTTTCCAGCTCGACGAACAAATCAACCACCGAGCCGTCGGGCACGGGCACGCGCGCGGCGATGCCGTCCAGCCGGCCCTTCAACTGCGGCAACACTTCGCCCACCGCTTTCGCCGCGCCGGTGGAAGTTGGAATAATGTTCTCCGCCGCGGCGCGGCTGCGCCGCCAGTCCGAGTGCGGCACGTCGGCCAGGCGCTGGTCGTTGGTGTAGGCGTGCACGGT
>CAMLCX010000155.1 GCA_946478635.1 uncultured Pseudomonadota bacterium | reverse complement strand
TCGCTGCTGACCTCATGAGGCAACTGGCCCGCTTGCATCTTCAAGGCACAGCTGCGTTGCCTTCGTTCCGGAAGGGTTGCAGCTCGATCACAGCTTTACCACGAATAATCCGGGTTGGCGTTCGGATCTAGCGATGGTCGCCCTGTAGTTTTCGGTCGACAGCGTTGGCGCGCGCTTGTCTTTGGTTGGACGCGTCCAACCAGATCTCGCAGAGCTCGGAAACTTTCCACTCCTCGATGGCGTGTTCGTCGGCGCGCGTGGCGTATTCGAAGGAGACAAGCTGCCGTCGTTTGCGGATTTTGAGCAAGCGACCCGATTTGGCATCGAGACATTCGCCCACGATGCGTAGAATCTGGCCGAGTTTATTCGAATCAGGACTGCCCGGCACGTACGGATTGCGCTTGGCGATTCCCGCCGCATCTAATCTTAAAAGCCCTTCCGGGGTAAATAATATGCGCAAAACATCCGCTCCCGGGTCGGCCAGCTTTCGGTCCGGCGAATTGTGTCCGATGAAACTCCGCCAAACATTTCGCACCCAGTTAAGCGCGAAGGTTTTATCGAAACGGATCATGTCCGGGCTTCGAATCTGAGTTCGCGGAATGCCCAAGGCAAAATATCCATTACCCTCGCCTTGGAGATCAAAGTCCTCAACTTCGAGCGATTCCAATCCCTGGCCGACCGTTCGTAACTCCTGGGCGATCGTCATCGATGTCGTACGGTTGAGTCTCAATTCTCTTCCGTGGAGCGTCATGCGACTCAAAAGACGCAAAAAGTATACCTTGACACAATTGGATCATTAACAGCAGTTTTCCCCGCGTTCTGATATCGAGAACCGGTCATAGAGGATGCTTTACGCAGAGCACACGAACAAGATTGTCCTAGCGTTTGAGGGTTGAATCACAACACGCGAGGCTTGAGAGTGCAGTCAGATGTTCCGTCGCGCGGAAAGGATCGAAGTGGAATGACTGGTGTGAGGCTGGGGTCCTATCGGCTACCGTTCGCGCTGGAGTTTCGTTCGACAATGGTGGAGCGCTCTTCTCGCAGCTTGGATGCTTCCAACCACAGCTCGTAGAGCTCAGATATTTTCCATTCTTCGGTGCGAAGGCGGCCGGTGACGGTGGAAAACTCGAACGCAATCCGGTTTCCCCGTTTGCTGACTTTGAGCAGGTGGCCCGACCTGGTATCGATGTGTTCGCCGACCATGCGCAACACCTGCGCCAGTTTTTTCAGATTGGGAACGCCTGCCGAATTCGCACTCCTTCTTGCCTTACCGGCACGCTCCAGTCGAACTAGTCCTTGAGGGGTGAACAACACGCGGAAAACGCCCGAAGCGCCCTCATCCAATTTACGATCGCAGGAGCTACGGCTGGTGACGCTGCCCCATGCGCTTTGAAGAGCCTTTTTTACGGCGCCAGTCGTATGGTTCGACTTTATCGAATTACGCGGGATGGCCAACGCAAAATAACCGTCGCCCTCGACCTTCAAATCAAAGTCCTCCACGTCGAGCGATTCCAAACCTTGACCGACTGTCCGGAGCTCTTGGGCCATGGACACCGACGTTGTTGGAAGTTTATGCGCTAGGTTTGTCGCCTTGAACTTCATGCGAAGCTCAATGACGCAAGTTATATACCCCGCACACTATCGGCTTCTCGGGAGAATTTCTCACCGCTTCCCGGCGCTTCGCGGCGCTTTTGTGCAGCTGCGCGCTCGGTTAAATGGACAGGGTATGTCAATACTGGAAGCGACGACACAGGATCTCACAGACAACTGGCACAAGATCTTCCGCTGTCGCGGATCGCGTCTACGCGGAGAGGGTTCTTTTGACGATCGCAGCGATGCGTTCGGTTTCATCCAGGCTCACGCCGGGCTCGCAAGGAAGCTCGATCAGATCGGGCCAAACTCTATCAGCACAAGAAAGGTTTTCCCAAACACACATCGAGCAATACGGTAGGCGGTGAAGCGGCACATAGCTGCCCTGCACCTCGTAACCCGCACGGCCGAGCGCCTCGGTGACTGTCACCGCAAGATCTTCGTGCCGCCCTACACTTGCGACTCTTACAACCTGAGCCAGACATGCCGAGCCCGGCCGATGCGGGATCAGCTGAAGACGCTGCACATCTCCGAGCAACTCGCGGTAGGCGCGCGCTCGAACGCGCCGGGCTTCGAGGTTTTCTTTCAGCGATCGCGCCAGACTGAGGGCGACGGCCGCATTGAGGTTGGCCATGGATTCGCTGCGATAGCGTTTCGGCTTGGTTTCCGGGCCAATAGAATCCGCGCGCGATGACCATTCATGCAGCGGCAACGTCCAGCGCCGCCAGCGGCGCCAGAACAGCGTGGATAAAAGCACGCGCAGCGTCGGCGCCAGCCGCGGTCGCTTCAAATTCAAACTCGCGGCATCGCTCAGAAAATCTCCGCGCCTGGAGAGCAAGGCTCCGCCGCCGAGACCAAAACAGATTTTCTCGGCGCCGAAGCTGAGAATTCCAATATCGCCAAAGCTGCCGGCCCATTTCCCGTCGATCGTCGCGCCAAACGCCTGAGCGGCGTCGTCGATAAGTCGAATATTCTTTCCCCGGGCAATATCGATAATCGCTTCGATCTCGGCGGGGTTGCCGAACAGATGCGGCACGACGATCGCTTTGGTTTTTCTTGTCAGCACAGGCAAAATCGTCTCGGCCGTGAGATTGAGTTCATTGCCGACATCGGCGAGCACGGGAACTGCGCCCGATGCCACGATCGGAGGAACCACCGCGCCGCAGCAGAAAGTCGGAATGACTACTTCATCACCTTGCCGCACGCCGCACGCGCGTAACGCCATTTCCAGAGCCAGGCTGCCGGAGCCACAGAGCATCGCGTCCTCGACGCCGAATTGCTGGATCAGCAAGGATCGGAGCGACTCGATCTCTAGACCATCGATGACGCCGTTCGAAACCAGAGATTTAAAAATCGCGCCGTAGGTGGAGCCGCTCCAAGACGGCACGGCAAGCGGAACGCGGGAAAAGAAGGAACGTCGCCGGCGAGCCGCATGCAAAACAACAGCCCGACTTGTTTCGCCAAACCTTGGCGCCCTTTGCGCCTTTGCGTGAGACACAGTTTTTTCCGATCTCTCGCATCCCGAAATTTCAAACATGTTTGGCTAGACTTTGATCGCGAGGTTGCTGCGCTGCCCGGCGCCGGTGGCGGCAAAGCCGCCATCATTGACTGTCTCCTGAATGCGCCGCCATTCGTCGCGATATCCTTGGGTATGGCCGCGAAAATGCGGCATCACGTAACGAGCGAATAGCTCATAGGATCGGCGCAGCCTTTCCGTGCCTGCCCACTCGTGGGTGGCCAGCAATAGCCCGCCGAAGCCGCCGGTTTCCGCCTGCATGCGCTCGATCTGCGCGATCGCATCGTCCGGCGTGCCGATGATCCAGTCGCGCCGGTCGGCGCCCGAGCGCGCGGTGATTTCATGCGCCGGCTGGCCGGGATAAGATTCGTAGGGCGCTTTCAAGCCGATGGAAAAAAAATACTCCTTGTCGCGATCGATGCTCGCCTCGACATCGCGCCAGGCCTCTTCCCGGCTATCGGCAAGATAAACGCACGTCGCTATGCGCCAGTTATCGCGCGAAGTCGCCGTGCCATGTCTGGCGGCGATCGCTTCGACCTTCTTCCATTGCTCGGCCTTGGTCTGATTGTTTCTGATATTTTTCCCCGCTGGAGATAAGAACATCATGCCGTACTTGCCCGCGAGCTCGAGGCTGATCGCATTTCCCGATGACGCGATGGCGAGCGGCATGCGCGGCTGCTGGTAGGAACGAAGTTGCAGGCGCATCTGCTTGATCTGCCAAAATTGGCCGTCGTAGTCGATCGGCTCCGGCGACTCGAGCAAGCGCACGATGATGTCGACGGATTCCGCCATCATCGGGTAAAGCTTTTCAGTAGCGAGTCCGAAAAGATTCTTGTCCGTAACCAACGCGCAAGGGCCGACGCCGAGAATGGCGCGGCCGCGCGTGAGATGATCGAGAAACGCCATCCGCTCGGCCACGTGAAACGGATGATGAAACGGCACGCTGATCACCGAGGTGCCGAGGCGGATGCGATGAGCCTGCGCCGACGCCTTGGCGAGCGCCATCTCAGGGGCCGGCATAGTTTCCCAGCCGCCGGAGTGATGCTCGCCGATGAAAAATTCATCGAAGCCGAGCTCGTCGGCGTAGCGAATCAAATCAATATCGCGATCGAACGCCAGCGCCGGATTTTCCGTCGGATGGTGCAGCGGCATCATAAAAACGGAGAACTTCATATTCATTCCTCGAAGAGAATTATTCGCACTAACGGCAATGTTATCTGCGCCAACAAACAATAAGGCTTACAATCTAAGGACCAGATGCTTTCGTCATCGTCCCCACAAGGTCGCGAAGAAGCCTTCCTTGACGAGCTCTTGTACCAGACTATTGTCATAGAACTGCTCAGCCTTGGCTTGCTTCGCCTTGGGATTCTTCTTGCCGATCTCGTCCAAGGTCGCTTGCACAGCCTCCTTTTTGACGAGAGGTATTTTTTCGACGAAGTCGTAGGCGTATTGCATGGTGCCGGCGAGCAGGCCGGGATCCGTGATCTTGGCATAGCGAGAGACGATTCGCGTCGACTCCTCTTTTCGCGCATGCATGAAATGCACGGCTTTCCCGTAGGCGCGCACGAATGCCTTCGCCTGTGCCCTGCGCTCCTTCATAAATCGTCGGGTCGTCGTCAGACCCAAGTGTATAAAAGGAATGTCTTCCTTCGCCAGGTTCGCCAGCACCTTCATTCCCGATTGCTGAGCGACCAAGCCCATGGGAAACGACATGGCCGCGGCGTAGATGGACTTCTTGGACAGCGCGGCCGCCAACTCCGGCATACCACCGATCTGAATGAGCGGCACGTCGCGAACCGGCTCCAGTCCGTATTTTTTGAGCAGCATTTGAATGCCGAAGTCCGAGGTCGCGCCGAAGCGGCTCACGCCCACGGGCTTGCCTCTGAGATCCGCAATGGTCTTGATCTCGGGCGCTGCCATGACATAGAGCGCAACGAAGTTGACGATTGCGCCCATGGCCACAAGGTCGTTTCCTTGCAGCCCGGTGTCGATGATAACCTGGCTGTTAGCAGTGGAGATGGCCACCTCGCCTGCGAGCATCGCCTGGGCCATGGTCGACGAAGAGGATATGTAAATCAGTTCGGCATCCAGCCCTTCTTCCTTGAAGAAGCCCGCTTCCCTCATTACCCAAAAAGGCGCGCTGATCGCGCTCACCGCCGAATAGCCGGCTACCAACTTTTGCGCGGCAACGACATTGGGAAGATTCAGAATCACGAGGAAAGTAAGGAGAACACGCTTGCAAGCAAAGAGTCCTCTCATATTTTGCTCCTCTTAAGTGCGCAAGATGCATTCACGGACTTGCCCAAAGCGGATCTATATGCAACTACTTCATCCAAAAATTTTCCGCGCAAAGCATTTTTTCGAAACGGCAACGATCGCTTTCACTTTGTCGCGGGCTTGCAAGCCTTGCTCTTTCATCAGCGGCAGGTGCAATCGTTTTTGATATAGGGCATCGTCACTTTTCCGGACCGGTTTGCGTTCGCGGAGCGCCTTTCTCAGCCAATAAATGGCGCACCGCGGGGACGACTTCGTAGCGGCAGGCGGACCGCTCAGGAATATCGCGCAGCATAGCGACGATCTTCTCCGCTTCCGCTTGCGAGTAGAACAGCCCGACCGTGCTCAACTCACCATCCGGACCGATCTCGTTGACGTAGAGTTTTTCCATACAGGATTAATAAGTTTTCGGTGTTTTGTAGCCCACTTGCTTGCGCTCCTTCATGAACTCTTTATAGATCTCGGGATGCGACTTCACTATATACGGACACGCGTCGACGCAGAGATGGCAGTACTCATCGCGGAGACGCGAGTAGGGATAGCATTTCTCCAAGTCGATCAGCCAGCGCTTGATGCCATGGGTCATCACATGCTCCTGCGGAATCGCGTCGCCTGGGCAGTTGCGCTGGCAGACGTTGCAGTTCATGCAGAAATCCTGAACGCCAAACTCGCGCGGCCGATCCTCCACTAACGGCAAATCCGTGGTCACGAAGCCTGGACGAAAACTTGCGCCATACTCTTCGTTGATCAAGCTGCCGTGGCGGCCCAATTCGCCGAATCCGACTTGGTAGAAAATCGGGATCGCTTGAACCTCGCTGGCGCCGTTATGGTGAGCGATGGCAGGATATCCCATCTCGCGCACGTAGGCGGCCAGCGCCGTGGCGATCTCGGTACACTTCGCATAGGTCCGCATCGCTTCTTCCTCCACCGCATCCGGACCTTGCAGGACCTTATCGTAATCCTCCGCGACGCAGCAGGCGATCACGAAGGCGTGCGATACTTCCGCGCCGAGATCGATCATCTGCGGCTGCAAGCGGCAGACCCCGACCAAGTTCGCGCCTAATTCCATTGCTTTCGCTTTGATCCGCGCGGTCATCGCCCCGGGGTCGTCGACGGCGACCCGCCGCGAATTCACAGGACCGTCTCGATACGGGGCCAACTTCACCCAGCTGGCGCGATAGGCTTGGATGGTCGGTTTTACCGCCGCGTAGTGGCGGGACTCCGTTGCGCCGGTGGCATGAACCATCTCGGCCAAAACCGGGTCGGCCATGCCTTGCTCGCGTCGAGGAGTGATACCGCGCATGACGATCTGCTCAATTCAAAGACAAACAGGTTCACAACGGAGATATGAAGGACACGAAGGATTCGGATACAAATTTCTCCGAACTTCGTGCTCTTCGTATTGCAAATTTCCAATGACCACCAGACGATCTCGGTCCAGAAGAGAATTCACCGCGGAGACGCCGAGTACGCCGAGAAAAGAATTTTATCAATCAAAACTCCGAACTCTGCGACCTCTGTGCCTCTGCGGTGAGTCCTTCTTGTGCCCCTTTGGTTGCGGCTTCGCCGCGTTGGGACCTTCGTGGTGAGCCAAATCCGACTTTTCCTAATGCTTCGACGTGCTTCCCACCGTCGTCACGGTGATGTGCGACAATGGCGTTTGTGCTGTGGCGCCGTGCCAATGGCGCTCGCCGGCCTTGATGTGCACCACGTCGCCAACCGTAATCTCGCGCTCTTCCGTCTCGCTCGCAACCATTCCCTTGCCCGCCGTGACGACAAGAATCTGATCGCAATCGTGTACATGCCAACCGGTGGTTGCGCCCACGCGAAAATTGACCACGTTGCAGCGAAAGTTTTCCGACTGCCCGTCGCCGATGATCGCTTGCCGTGTTCGGCTCACCGGCCCGCCCGTCCAACCGGCGATCGGCGTCGCCGTGTCCATGGGTTTTTCCTGTAAATCGTTGATCTTGAGCACACGCATATTAAACCTCCCTGGGACAAGAATGATTTCACCGCAAAGACCGCAAAACACGCAAAGCTTCGTCGGGGCGCTTGTATACGCCAGTCCCCGTTGGCCACAACTACACCGCTAGGATGGAAAGCGTCAAGGCCACGAGAACGTGATCGTGCGCCGTGTTCGTGATCGTCGATGCCTCGCCCCGCGGTTGACACTTTGAGGGCCATGCGGCTATACGAGGTTCACGCATGAAGTTGCCAATCCTTTGCCAGTTCTACCCGCAGAGTTTGATCATGCCATTGATCGTATTCGTCCCATTTGTATGCGTCTTCATCGCTCCGGCGACGCGCGCGGCGGATAAGACTCGCATCTCCGTCTCCGGCGGCTACAACATGATCTTTCTATCGGCGGGGGTGGCGCAGCACAGGGGATTATTCAGAGACGAAGGACTCGACGCCGATATCGTCGTGATGGGTGCCGCGCCTTCGATCGCGGCGCTGACCAACGGCGACATCGACTTCACCTTGTTAACGGGCTCAGTGATTCGCGCCGCGATCCGCGGTCTGCCCGTGCGACTGGTTGCCGGACTAATGACCAGCTCGCCGCATGTATTGCTCGCGCGCCCGGAAATCAAGTCGGTCAAAGACCTCAGCGGCAAAAAAGTCGGCCTCGCTAGTTTTGGCGACGCTACTCAAGTCCTGGCGAGGATCATCCTGGCGCGCAACGGCGTCGATCCCGACAAAGAAGTTCAATTTGTGCCCCTCGGCCCCGACTCCGGCCGCTTTGCGGGCCTGCAGCAAAAACTCGCCGACGCGGTGGTTACCTCGCCGCCGTGGGACTTCGAGGGAAAAAAGGCCGGGTTCAATGTTTTGGCGCGAGCCTACGAATACTTGAATTATCCGCTGTCCGGCGTCGGCGTGAACGCGAAATCGATCCAGCAAAACCGCGATCAGGTTAAGCGCACGACAAGGGCGCTGATCAAGGCCAGTCTATTTATTCGCGACAATCGGGAAGAGGCGGTAAAAATATTGATGGCGTGGGGTAAAACGAAGCCGGAACACGCCTACGCGGCATACGATGCGACTGTGAAAGTCATCAGCCCCGACGGCGGCATCCCGGAAGATGGATTAAAGCTATTGGTCGAACAGGCCAAGCGCGACGCAAAAATCACGCGCGATGTCGCGCTGAGCGAGATTGCCGACTTCGGCATTTTGCGCGAAATTCAAAAAGAGCTGGGCCTGCGGTAGTTGGCTTAACGTAACCGCGGCCAAAACCCGGTTGAGAATAGGAATTACTCGCGCAAAGGCGCAAAGAACGCCAAGTGACGGGCCGTGGCTCGTCATCCCGAGCGAACGCGCGGGATCTAGGAAAGATTTCTCCCGTTGGTCGAAATGACAACAGTCTTCCTTTGCGGCCTTTGCGTCTTGGCGCGAGCTGTTCTGACGTCCGGTAGCGGCCTGTCAATTCATCCGCGCTATTTACGCGGAGTGAATCAGTTCGCCCAGCCGCTCTGCGAAATCGCGACTTGATTGCCTTCGGGATCCGTCAAGCGAATCTCCTGCGCGCCGTCGCGGACGTCCACGCCGCCGTCTTTCAGACGCTTCTTGACGCCTTCGAGATCGCTCACTTGAATGCCGAAGTACTGCACGCCGCCCTTCGGCCGCACTTGAGACTTCGTCAATAAGAGCGTCACTGTGCCATCGCTCAGGCGGATGGTCCCATCATCAGTCCAGCCGACGATTTTAAGATCGAACTGCTGTTGGTAGAATTCACACGCGGCCGCCAAATCCGGCACTTGCACGGCGAGCAATCGCACCCCGGGAAGCTTGTTCTCTTCCCTGCCGAGAAATCCCCTCGAAGAAAGATCGACGTTGTTGCCCCAGGGGTCGATGAAGCGCATTTCCGCCGGTCGGGCCCCTTCGGCACCGCCGACTCCGGCGGACACTTGCGGGTTCGCGCCACGGTTCAGTGATGCCGGCAACTTGGCAACGGCCTCGTTCAAGTCATCGACAAGAAAGCCGTAATGATGAATCCCCGGTACCCGCTCGAGCTCGGCGCCGTCCGCGCGGTGGGTGCCAACTTCGGGTCCTGCTTCGTCGCCCCTGCTCTGCAGAAAGGCCAGATTAAAGAGCGGATCGATGACCATCCTTGAACCGCTCGGGAACACTTTGCATTCTTCGAAACCGAAATACTTCTGATAGAAATCGCTGAGCTTTTTTGGTTCCTTCGAGATAAACGCGATATGCCTAAGCTTACCCATGGGTCACCTCCGCGAATTGGCAGGCTGCTGAAAAAGCCTCATATGCTTCGTTGCGCTCAATTGCTTCGCTACGACGTACACTCTGAGTACGCCTCCGCTCAT
>CAMLCX010000154.1 GCA_946478635.1 uncultured Pseudomonadota bacterium | reverse complement strand
TTTTCGGAGTGTTTCTACAGAGGGCCGTGGAATAACTCCACGGCCCTTTTTGTTCCTAAATATTCTTCCAGGTTCAACGCGGAACGGTAGCTGGCGGAAAATTTGATTGTTGGAAGAACTCGGGAAACATCCGCGCTCGTTCTAGACCTTTTCCCCAACAAGGAATGTCAGCTATGACCCTGCATTGCCAATAACGGGCACCGTTGCACATAGGTGAATCGTGGCACCTCCGTTGCTTTAAAGTAGTCAAAATCCCAGTTCGTGAACGCAGCGCGCGAATTGAGGCTGACAAAAACTCCGTAAATCTGACCGAAACATCGCGTAACCTGGGAGTTGAGACTGATCAAGGTTCGCATGCGGCATTGCCGGCTCTACAAAATTGACCTCTCCAACAGCACTGCGACCGCTCTGGTGTACAATCGTGTGCCGAGGCGTAAACGGTGCGCTTACGGCGGCTCTCAGACTTTATCGAAAGGACAATCGCTCGCCGGGATGTCTTAGGCCGAGCAAGGCCGCGCCGGGCAGCAATTAGGGACCCGCGGGGATTCTCGTAAATGAAAAAAATAAAACGTGCATCGAGTGTTAGAGCAAGCCGGAGCACGTCCTTACGACCACGGGTGGCAAAGAAGAGCGTAGCCAAACCGGCCTATGATCGATCAGTTTTTGATTCGGCGGCATTGAGTTTCATCGAAACGGACCTGAGCGGGACGATCATCGATTGCAATCCTTCCCTGGAGCGAATGCTCCTGGCGAAACAGGAGGACTTCAAGGATCGTAACGTCGCGAGTCTGGTGCCGAAAAAGTGGCACGACAAAGAAGAAGCGAAACATGTTCAGCTCATCAAAAGCGGTGCCACGGACGAATATGAAATCGAGCTTTATAAAAAGGACGGCACCGCCTTGCCGGTGACCGTCAAGAAATGGTTGCAAACCGACGAGCATGGCAAGGCGCAGCGCATTTGGACGCTGGTGCGCGACCTGGCGAACAAGAAGAAAAATGACGATCTCGTCTACCAGCGCGCGGTCCTGCTTCTCGAAAGTCAAATCCGCTATCGGTCGCTTTTGGCCAGCGCCCCGATTGGTATTCTGACAGTCGATAAAAACGGCCAGGTTGAATCAGTTAATCCGGCGGTGGAAGAGCTGTTTGGCTTAACTTCGGCCGCGATCGTCGGCAAGAGCTTCGATGACTTTGTTTCATGCCCCGGAGCAAAGCCGATGCCCCGTGCTTCGCGCCACGCGGTAGCGGCGCTGGTAAAATGCAGTGATGGCAGGATCCTGCCGGTGCAGGCCACGATGAGCGAATTCCGAAAGAAGGCGGGCGTAACCTATACCTGCTTTCTGCACGACCTCACCGGTGACGTGCAAAGCCGTGAGGTGCTGCAGCGGGCGCACGACGAGTTAGAAAGTCGTGTGCGCGAAAGTACTGCGGAGATCGCCCGCCTGAGCGACGCTTTGCAAGCTGAGGTCAGCGAGCGCACGTGGGCCCAGGAGCAATTTCAAGTGGCGGTCGAATCCGCGCCCAATGGTATCCTGATCGTCGATCAAAACGGCAATATTGGTTTGGTGAACGCGCAGATCGAAAAACTATTTGGCTTCTCGCGCGCGGAGCTTGTTGGACGGCCGATCGATATTTTGTTGCCGGAGCGGTTCCGTATTCCACCGGGCGGGGCACGTGAAGGAATCCTCGCCGTGTCGAACGGTGATACGGAGGTGGAGCCGAAGGATCTCTATGGTTTGGGCAAAGATGGTGTCGAGTTTCCCATCGATGTGAGTCAAAACCCGATTCACACGCCCAAGGGAATAGGATTTCTGGTATCCATCGTCGATGTCACCGAGCGCAAGCGAGTCGAGGCCGAGCTCAAGCGCACCGCATTTCACGACAGCTTGACGGGCCTGCCGAATCGCACTCTCTTTGTCGACAACCTGTTGCGGCTGAACGCGGCGGCGAAGCGACATGGCCATCATCCCTTTGCCTTGATATTTTTAAATTTGGATCGATTCAAGGTTATCAATGACAGCCTTGGCCATATGGCCGGGGACAAGTTGCTCGTCGAAATGAGCCAGCGACTGGTCGAATGCACCCGCGAAGAAGACACCGTGGCGCGCCTTGGCGGCGACGAGTTCGCGATCTTGCTCGAGCAAATCCGCAGCCCGGAGGACGCCGTTCGCGTTGTCGAGCGGGTGTTGGAACGGTTTGCCGACCCGTTGATCTTGGATGACGTCGAAGTGTCGGTCGGCGCCAGCATCGGCATCGCACTCAATCTCACGGGCGAGGGGCAACCGGAGAATTTGCTGCGCGATGCGGACATGGCGATGTACCAGGCGAAGACGCAGCGCTCCGGTTATCAGATCTTTGATGCGCGCATGCACACTCGTACGCTGGAGCGCATGAAGCTCGAGATCGACATGAGACGGGCCATCGAACGCAAGCAGATTTATCTGAACTATCAGCCAATCGTGTCGCTGGAGAACGGTAAACTTGCGGGGTTTGAAGCGCTGGCGCGCTGGCAGCACGACAAGCACGGGACCATTTCGCCAGCGAAATTCATACCGCTTGCCGAAGAGTCCGGTCTGGTGGGGCGCCTAAGCCATTGGGTATTTCAGCAGGCCTGCGGTCAAATGCGCCAGTGGCGCGATTCGTATCATTTGAACGATGACTGTTTCATCAGCGTCAACGTTTCGAGCAAGCAACTATCGTACGGCAACCTGATCGAAGAAGTCGACGAAGTGCTGCGCGAAACCGGATTGGATCCGCAGCATTTGCGGCTCGAAATCACCGAGAGCGCGATCGTCGAAAATACTCGCTCCGCGGCGCAGACACTGGCGCAGCTGCGAAGCCGCAGGATCAAGCTCTGCCTGGACGATTTCGGCAAAGGCTTTTCTTCGCTCAATTATCTGCACCGATTCCCGATTGATGTTTTGAAGATCGACCGCTCCTTTGTGCGCAGGCTGCGCGCCGATATCGCCAACGACACGGGTAAAAAACGGCCGCTGGAGATTGTCCGGACCATCGTCGCCATGGCGCAAATTCTCGGCATGCAAGTCGTTGCCGAGGGTGTGGAGCTGACCGATCAGTTGAGCATCTTACGCGAGCTGGGTTGTGAGTTCGGTCAGGGGTATCTATTTTCTCCTGCGCTGGATCCGGCGGATGCAACGCGTATTTTCGACACGCCGCATTTGCCGTCTTGAACCGCTCCAGCTTCGCGCAGTCGGAATCGATGGCATAGGGCAAATTCACCGAGTTATTGACGCGCGTAATCTCGCGCCGCCGCTTCCCCTGAAATATAACCACGCCGCAAATCACGTTCGACCAAGTCAGCCGATCGCTGGGACGGCGGGCCGTAGCCGCCGCCACCGCCGGTTTCCACGATGATCGAGTCGCCGGCCTCGAGCGGATAAGCTTTGCTCTTGTAGAGGGTTTCCTTTTCACCGGATTTCTTCAGGACGGTGATTCTTCCCGATGCGCCTTCTTTGCCGCCGTGCACGCCCCAGGGCGGATACTTCACCCGGTCGAACATCGCCTGCAGGTCGCACGGACTGAGAATCTGATAGCGCTTGCGAAAACCCAAACCCCCGCGAAATTTGCCGGCGCCACCGGAGTCCCGGCGCAGGCTGAACTCGACGATCCGATACGGATACATGGATTCCTGAAGCTCGACTGGAATAATGCGCGTATCGCCGTGTGCCATGGTGCGAAACGGTCCGGCACCGTCGTGGGTCGCGCAGGCGCCCCAACCGCCGTGGCCGCTGTCGTGACAATCGAAAAGAGTTCCATTGTTGCGCTTGCCGCGAAAGCGCACGCCGGAAAACGTGCCGAAATGGGCGCCGGTAACGCGCTCCGGCAGCGCCGTTTCCAGGGCCTTGATGATCGCGTCGATGACCGTCGGGAATGGCTGCGAATAGTTGCCCATGGGCGCGGTGGGGTGAGCGCTCAAGATTTTCCCTTCAGGTAAAATGAGCTTCAGCGGCCGAAAAGTGCCTTCGTTCGCCGGCTCGTCGTTGGCGATCAAATATTTGAACGCGACCCGCGCTGTCGTGCGTCCGCCGCCGTAATAGCCGGAGTTGATGCAGCCGCGCACCTGTTCGGCGATGCCGGAGTAATCGATGGTCATTTCATCGCCCGCGACAATGACTTTGACGCGAATCGGCAAGGCGTCGTCACTTTCGCCGTCGTTATCGAAAAAAGTTTCGTAGCTGTACTCGCCGTTGGGAATCGCGCGGATCTTCGCCCGCGCAGCGGCTTCGCTCTGATCGAGCATGGTTTTCAGCGCGCTGAAGAACACTTCGACGCCGTACTTGTCCACCAGCGCTTGGGTGAGATCGCGCCCGAGCACGCATCCGGCATGTTGTGCCGCGATATCGCCCATGAGTTCCACTGGAAAGCGCGTGTTGTTTTCGATGATTCGATAGACTTCCTGGATCGGCTCGCCCCTGGACCAGAGCTTGATCGAGCGCAGCTGCAAGCCTTCCATGAAAATGTCGCTCGAGCGCGGCGTGACGCCGCCGATGTCGATCCAATGGACGTTGATGGCGAAAAAGCCGATCAAAGTTTCGCGATTCGGCCCGGCGTAGATCGGCGTGTACATGACCGTGTTGTTGAGATGCTGGCCTTGAATCGCCGCGTGATTGCACAGGACGACGTCGCCGTGGTGCAAGCGCGCGCGGCCGTAAACCGCCAGGCCGTCGCGCACCGCCATGCCGACCGAATCGGCGACAAACACCGGCATGCCGCCGGTGCACTGCGCGATCAGCTCGCCGTCCGCGCTCACCAGTCCGACGGCGAAGTCTTTGTATTCGTAGATGTAGGGGCTAAATGCCGTGCGCGAAATATTGGCGTCGATTTGATCGGTGATGGAAACGATGCCGTGGCGGATCACTTCGAGGGTGATGGGATCGATGGGATGTTGTTGCGGAATTGGTTGCGACGTTGAAGTCATGATCTTTGAATTCCGGATTTGTAAGGGCAGACCTCCGTGTCTGCCCTCCGGAGGGGCAATCACGCAGGATTGCTCCTACATTTCATTTTGCTGAACACTGGATCCGAATCTCGTGCAGTGCGCCGATTTCGAAGCGGTCACCCGGCCAGATGACCGTTGTCGAACCGTATTCTTCAATCACCGCCGGCCCTGCCGCGGCAAATCCCGGCTCCAGGGCCTCGCGATGATAAATCTGCGCGTCTACCCAGCCGCCCGCGTTGCCGATATACATACGGCGCGTAATCGCCGGCTGTGGTTTTATCGCCGCGCGCGGCAAGCGCGCGATCTCCGGCTGTTTGAGTCGCGCGAATGCGGATAAATGCAGCGCTTGAAACTCCGCCGGCGCTTTGGCGTCGGCATGACCGTAGCGCCGTTTATAGTCGCGTTCGAAAGCCGCGCGAATCTGCTCCGGCTCTTTCAGTCCGGAAACCGGCACTTTGATGTTGTGGCGCTGGCCGCGGTAGCGCATCTCGGCATGGTGCTCGAAAAACACATCGCTGCTGGCGAACTCGGCCGACAATGCGAGAGCGGCGTTTTTCTCCATGGCTGCAAAAGTCTCCGCCATCGACATCGCAGTCTTGTCGTTCAAAATCCCAACGAACGTCTTCGATGTATCGATGCGCGCATCGGCCAGGAGCATGCCGATGGCCGAGAAGTTTCCCGGTTCCGGCGGGATCACGACCGTTGGAATCGATAGCTCATGCGCCAGGGCGCAGGAATGGAGCGGCCCGCCGCCGCCGTAGCTGAAAAGGATGAAATCGCGGGGGTCAAGACCGTGCTCGACGGAAACCTTTCGAATCGCACCGGCCATGATCACAATCGCGATGGCAATGATGCCGTCGGCCATCTGAATCATGCCACTCTCGCCCGCGTATCCGAGCGGCGTGGCGATGCGCTCCGTCACGGCCTGCTCAGCCGCGCCTACGTCGAGCTTCATTTCGCCGCCGAGAAAGTTTGCCGGATTGAGACGGCCGAGCACAAGGTTTGCGTCGGTCACGGTGGGTTCGGTGCCGCCGCGATTGTAGCAGACCGGACCGGGAGTGGAGCCGGCGCTCTGGGGTCCGACGTGCAAACGCTTTTGCGAGTCGATCCAGGCAATCGAACCGCCGCCCGAACCGACCTCGACGATATCGATGACCGCGGACTTGATCGGGAAGCCCTTGACGTAACCGTTCACGTAGTAAAGCGAGTTGACCGAGAAGCGGCCGTTTTCGACCAAAGCGCACTTGGCGGTGGTGCCGCCCATATCGAAGGCGACGACGTTCTTGAATCCCAGTTTATCGGCGTAGGCGCCGGCGCCGATGCAGCCGCCGATGGGTCCGGATTCGACTAATCCAATCGGTTGACGGCAAGTTCGCTCGGCGGACAACAAGCCGCCGTTGGAGCCCATCATGAAAAGCGAACCGCGAAAACCCTGGTGCTTGAAGTCGCCCTCCAAGCGCCGGATGTACGTGCTCACCTGCGGTCCGATGTAGGCATTGGCCGCCACTGTGGAGCAGCGCTCATACTCATACCATTCGTGCGTGAGATCGGTGCTGAAAGTGACGTAGGTGTCCGGCAGCCATTCCCGCAACTTTTCGGCGGCGGCTTCTTCATGCATCGAATTGATGTAGGAGTTCATGAAAAAAATTCCCACCGATTCAACGCCGAGCCGTCTTATTTCGTGGGCAAGTTTTTCCAGCGCCGCCATGTCGAGCGGCGTGACGACTTCGCCTTTGCTGTCCATCCGCTCCGGCACCTCGAGGCGGAGCTCGCGCGGGATCAGCGGCTCGTCGCGCTGGTAATGGAGATCGAACGGATCGGGCCGGTTGCCGCGCGCGATTTCGAGAATGTCGCGAAAACCCTGGCTCGTGACCAATGCCGTCTTCGAGCCCTTGCGCTGAATCAGCGAATTGATCACCAGCGTCGTGCCATGATTGACCAGCGAAGCCTGAGCGGGTTTGATATGAGCCTTGTTGAAGCAGTCGAGAATGCCGTCAACTAAATTTTCGTAGGTGGTCGGACTCTTCGCATAGACCACCTTATGAGTTTCATGATCGAAGGCGACGAGGTCGGTAAACGTGCCGCCGATGTCGACGGCAATGGCGTAGCTCATTAAAAAAACTCCTGTTCAAAGTTGCAAGCTCGGTTGAAGCCTTGAACTTTGAACATTGAACCTTGAACATCAAGCGCGACGCGCTTTGCCGCCTGCATCGAAGACGACGCCGTAATCGCTGCGCGCGCTGTCAGACGAGACGAAGCCGCGAATCACATCCCGCTCGACCAGCTCGACGGGTCGCTCGCGCGGGTCGCCGTAGCCGCCGCCACCGCCGGTGGACATGCGCACGCGATCGCCGGCTTCAAGCGGGCGATTTTCAGTCTTGTAAAGCAGTTCGGGTTCCGGGCTGCCGTTTTTGTAGATCAGCACCTGGCCCGATTTGGCTTGCTTCGCTCCTTGCACTCCCCAGGGCGGGCAGCCGATGCGGTCGAAGTTCGCCCACAATTCGCATGGGGCGAGCAAGATATACTGCTTGTCGAACCCCAGACCGCCGCGCCATTTCCCCGGGCCGCCTGAGTCCTGGCGCAGGCGGAACTCCTCGACGCGAAACGGATACATCGATTCTTGCAGCTCGATCGGAATAAGTCTGGTGTCGCCGTGCGCCATGGTGCGGAAAGGTCCGGCGCCGTCATGGGTCGCGCAGGCGCCCCAGCCGCCGTGGCCGCTGTCGTTGGCTTTGAACACCGCGCCGGTGTCCATGCGTTTGCCGGCGAAGCTCAGAGACGAAAATGTGCCGAAGTGTGCGCCGGTGACGCGCTCGGGCAGCGCCGGTTCCAAGGCTTTGATGATGCAGTCGATAACCGTGGGGAAGGGGATGCTGTACAGACCCATGGCGGCGGTCGCTTCGGCACTGATCAACTTACCTTCTGGAAGAATCATCTTCACCGGCCGGAACGTTCCTTCGTTGGCGGGCTCGTCGGTGGCGATCAGATACTTGAAGGCGACCCGCGCGCAGGTGCGCCCGCCGCCGTAGTAACCCGAGTTGACGCAGCCTTTGACTTGATCCGACATCTCGGAAAAATCGATGGTCAGCTCGTCGCCGGCGACGATCACTTTTACTTTGATGGGAATTTTTTCAGCGCGCACGCCGTCGTTGTCGAGAAAAGCTTCATGCTGGTAGACGCCGTCGGGAATCGCGCGGATTCTTTCCCGGGTCGCCGCTTCGCATTGGTCGAGAATGATGTCGAGCACGTCGAGAAAAATCCCCGGGCCGTATTTATCGGCCATCACCTGGGTGAGATCGCGCCCCAAAAGACAACCGCCGAGCTGCGCTTCGATGTCGCCGAGCAATTCCAATGGAAAGCGCGTGTTGTTTTCGATGACGCGATACACCTCTTCGATGGGCTCGCCCTTGGACCAGAGCTTGATCGAGCGCAGCTGCAAGCCTTCCATGAAAATATCGGTGGAAGAATAAGAAACCGAGCCGATGGCCGAGCCGCCGATGTCGATCCAGTGGCAGTTGACGGCGAAAAAACCGATCAACTCATCGCCCGCGCCCCCGGCGAACACCGGCGTGTACATGACGGTGTTATTCAAATGCTGTCCCTGCACCGCGGCGTGATTGCAAACGATCACGTCGCCTTTGTGGAGATTGTCGCGGCCGTAGACTTCCAATCCGTCCCTAACTGCCATGCCCACCGAGTCAGCGACGAACACGGGCATGCCGCCGGTGGATTGCGCCAGCAATTCCCCCGCCGCGCCGACGAAGCCGACGGCGTAGTCTTTATATTCGTAAATATAGGGGCTAAACGCCGTGCGCGTCATATTGGCGTCGATCTGATCGCAGATCGAGATGATACCATGGCGAATCACTTCCAAAGTGATGGGATCGATTTGGGTTTTATTCGAAAAACTCGGCAGGGGCATGGGTTTTGTCGTCGCGAGTTCCCGGTTGTGAAGGCTTAGCGATATTTTCAAGGAACCCTATTGTTGTCAAGCAACGGGGATTTGGCGTAAGTAATCCTAGCAGATTGGTGAAAAAGGTCGGAATGCTTCGAGCGCCTCAGCATGAACGGGAAATCCCCAATGATACCCAAGCCCTTCCGTTCGTCCTGAGCACTGTCGAAGGACTCTGACGGAGTTTTCAGCAGCCCGGTAGTGTGGCTTCGTTACGGCGCCGCATCATGGAGAGGAGTAAAGCATGAAAAGATTGCTCGGTCGGGTTTCACTGTTGCTAGCAGGGATGGCATTTTTTGCGATTGCAGTCGTCGAACTGCCATCCGTACATGCTCAGGATCGGCGCGCCAAGCTGAGGATTTCCAACGCGGGCTTTACCATCACCGCCCTGCCGCTCTTGGCGGCCAAGGACTGGGGAATATTCACCGCCAACGGACTGGATATGGAAGTCATCCTGATGCAGTCTTCGCTGGTGCCGGCGGCGCTGACTCAAGGCGATATCGACTTTCAGGCCGGCGTCGGACCGGCGTCGGTGAATGCTACCATGACCGGTTTTGCCACCCGCGCCATTTGGTTTTCGTCGGATAAAATTTCGTATTGGCTCATAGCCAAACCGCAGTATAAAACCCTCGAGAGTTTGAAAGCGAAGAAAATCTCTATCTCGGGGTTGGGCGGCACAACTCACGTCGCTTTCAACATGGCCCTGGAAAAACTCGGCTTCAATCCGAAGGATTTTGTTCTGGTGTCCATCGGCGGACAACAAATTCAACAGCTCATTTCATTGGAATCGGGCTACGTCGACG